>JAZLKQ010000001.1:0-1236 GCA_045597745.1 Bacteroidaceae bacterium
TGATGACCTCCGTCGTCTCAGTCTTGTTGAGCATTGGCAACAAGAAGAACACAACGCCTACACCTATAAGTGCCAGAAATACTACGGCTGCAGCTATGCCTACTATCAGTTTGACAGGAACATTGGACTTTTTGGCACTGAGCTGCTGAGTCTTGCCCGTGCTCTCTGGTATATCTTCCCCTACATTCATCTGTGCTCTGCGATCCACATGTTCGCTCACCATCACACGAGTGTCCGCTATAGTATAACTTGTGGCATCTTCGCTTTCCGGAGCCTCGTCTTTAGGCACTGGTATTGGTGGCGGTACTCCCGCATCCAGATTGCCGAGAAACTCTGCAACAGTCTGTGTTCGCTTCTTGGCGCTTGGTTGCATGGCTCTAACCACGACATTGACAAGACGCTCGGACACTCCTGCGGCCTTAAGATTCTCACCTATTACGTCTGGGTCTTCTACCAAATCTGAAGCTACTGGTGGAGTCTTGCCTGTAAGCAGTTTGTACAATGTAGCTCCGAGTGCATACACGTCAATAGTAGAACGGAAGCCAGAGTCCTTCGTGATCTTCGACCCTTGCTCGACCGGAGCATAGCCTTCGGTTCCCATACCGATAGCTGTAGAACTGTCAGGATTGCCATTGTCGTCAAAGTGCTTGCTAAGTCCAAAGTCTATGACAAATACATGTCCGTCTTCTGTCCTTCGCATGATGTTGCCAGGCTTCAGGTCGAGATGTAGCACATGCTTCTCCTCGTGCATGTACTTGATAGCAGACGCCACTTCACGTATGATGGTCACAATCTCGTCCTCAGACAACTTGTTGCGCTTGATATATGAGTTGAGATCTTGTCCCTCGATGAAGTCCATCACATAATAAAAAGTATTATTCGCCTCGATAAAGTCTATCACCTTGACAATATTAGGATGATTCATTGATGCAAGGGTCTCAGCCTCTTTGCGGAACTTGACCGAATAGTGGCTGGCAAGTCCTGTCATGGTAATATTGCTAACTTGAGAAGTACTTGCCTCACGCTGATTGAAGTTATTCATGAAGAATTCCTTGATAGCTTTTGGTCGAGCCATCTCCGCAACTTCTTCGCCTAATGCGCCCTTGATGACGGTGAAGCCTGTAGCCTTGTACGTGATGCCAAAAGCTCCCTGTCCCAGGACCTTATCAATCCTGTACCTTACATTCTGACCCTCAAGAACCGTACCGATGCTTAGTGCATTGTTTGGTGTCCCCA
>JAZLKQ010000002.1:0-9171 GCA_045597745.1 Bacteroidaceae bacterium
TGCCATTGCCTGCTCCTTAGAGATGTAGTCTATCGACTTGACGTATGGTTCCTCGCCATACTTTTCCTGCATCTTCAGGATAGAGAGGCTGTCAAGTCCATCACTAAGCAATACGCTGACATTGATATTCTCCTTGACATAGTTGGAAAGGTTGCGTGCGGTAAACACAAACAGCACTATCGTGCCGAGGAGTATCAGCACAAGTGTCGTACTGATAAGTGCAGTGATAAACTGCGTACCGAAAAATCGTGCGTTGTTCTTCTTTGCCATATATAGTGGTCAATTGATGTTTTTTATGTTTAGAAAGTGTGGCTATGCAGCCGTGGACCTGTCGGTCAGACACAGTCATTTGTTCGTCATTCGCTTACTTCCACGCCCTTGAGGGTTGCACTACTTGACTCAAGTACCTTGACCATGACGAAGTCTCCTATGTGATGACTGCCCTTGTCAAATACGATGACCTTATTCTGCTGGGTGCGTCCAAAGAGCTGTTCGCGTGAACGCTTGCTATATCCCTCCACCAGTATCTCGAACGTCTTGCCGATATCCTTCTTGTAACTCTCGGCAGACAACTGGTTCTGGAGTGCTATCATCTCGTTGAGTCGCTGTATCTTTGTCTCCTCAGGCACGTCGTCAGGAAGGTGCTTGGAAGCGTAAGTGCCAGGTCGTTCAGAGTACTTGAACATGAAGGCGGAGTCATATCCACATTCCTTCATGAGTGAGAGAGACATCTGATGATCCTCCTCCGTCTCTGAGTGATATCCGACAAATATGTCAGTTGTGATGCCGCAGTCAGGTATGATGCGCTTGATGGCAGCTACCCTCTCAAGATACCATTCGCGTGTATACTTGCGATTCATGAGCTGCAGTATCCTGTTGCTTCCGCTCTGTACAGGCAGATGGATATGTCGGCATACGTTAGGCGTCTCGGCAATGACGTGGAGAGTCTCGTCGCTCATGTCCTTAGGGTGCGATGTGGTAAATCGTATCCTCATCTTAGGCACGGCAGCTGCCACCCTACGTAGAAGCTCAGGGAAATTGATGGTCTCCTTGCCTCCACCTTCTGTCTCGCGTTCGAACATATAGGAGTTGACATTCTGTCCAAGCAGAGTCACCTCCTTGTACCCACGCTCCTGCAGGTCCTTGACCTCTGCAAGAATGCTTGCCACGTCACGGCTGCGTTCACGGCCGCGAGTGTATGGTACTATGCAGTAGTGGCAGAAGTTGTTGCATCCTCGCATGATGCTTACAAATCCAGAGATGTGGTTGCCGCAGATGCGTTCAGGTATGACATCCTTGTAGGTCTCAGTAGTAGAGAGCTCGATGTTGATGGCCTTTTCTCCGACTTCTACAGAGGCAAACAGGTCAGGCAAGGCAAGGTAAGAGTCCGGTCCCGCCACGAGATCCACGTGATGATTGCTGATGAGGTCCTCCTTGACACGTTCTGCCATACATCCCACCACGCCGATGATGAGCTTGCGGCCTTTCTTCTGCAATGCATGGAGCGCTTCGAGCCTGTGGTATATCTTCTGTTCGGCGTTGTCTCTTACCGAACATGTATTGAGCAGTACGGCATCAGCGTCGTCGAGCGAATTGCAGCTGTCGTAGCCAGCCATCTTCATCACCGAAGCGATGACCTCGCTGTCAGCCACGTTCATCTGGCAGCCGTATGTCTCGATATATAGTTTCTTCATGTGAGAGTTATCGTAATTTCGGTGCAAAGATACGGTAAATAAATAAGAATAAAGAAGTTTAACGCTACAAGATTACGATTTGAGCAAGAATAATCATCGTGTGATTTTGCTTTTTATGTGGTTTGTCTTACTTTTGCATCATTCTTCAAACAATTATTAACATTAAACACATACTTTTCACATGAAACTACGATTAATCGCAATGAACATCCTGCAGTTTGCTGCATGGGGCGCATACCTCACATCGATGGGTGCATATCTTGCCTCTGCGGGATTTGCTGAAGACATAGGCAACTATTATGCCATTCAGGGTGTAGTATCCATCTTTATGCCAGCACTCATAGGTATAGTTGCAGACCGATGGATACAGGCTCAGAAGATGCTTTCGCTTTGTCACTTCCTCGCCGCCGGCTTTATGGCGCTTGCAGCATGGGAAGGTCTGAAGGACACAGCCGATGGTGCAATGCTCTTCGCTTACTACTCCATGAGTGTAGCCTTCTATATGCCAACCCTCGCTCTCTCCAACTCTGTGGCTTACTCAGCGCTTGACAGGGTGGGCATGGACACGGTCAAGACATTCCCTTCCATACGTGTGTTCGGCACAGTCGGATTTATCTGTGCCATGTTGCTGGTAGACTTCTCGGGTCTGCAGAATACTCCATACCAGTTTGTGGTGTCAGCTGGATTCAGCCTCTTGCTTGCCGCGTATTCACTCACTATGCCAGCTTGTCCAGTCAATAAGAGCTGTGAGAAGGTGTCAATGTCAGAGGCGTTTGGACTCAAGGCGTTCGCTTTGTTCAAGAACAAGAAGATGGCGTATTTCTTCGTGTTCTCTTTTCTGCTTGGTGTCAGTTTGCAGATTACAAACGGTTATGCAAACCCATTTATACAGAGTTTTGGCGAGTTGGCAGAGTATCAGGGACTGTTCTTCGTAGAGCACTCCAACCTTCTCATCTCCCTCAGCCAGATGTCAGAGACCCTCTGTATATTGCTTATACCATTCTTCCTCAAGCGATTTGGCATCAAGAATGTGATGCTTATTGCAATGCTTGCGTGGGTAGGTCGATTTGCATTCTTTGCTCTCGGTGACCCTGGTAGTGGCGTATGGCTCTTCATCTTGTCATGCATCGTGTACGGTGTAGCGTTCGATTTCTTCAATGTCAGCGGCTCGCTCTTCGTCGACAAGGAGACCGACATCTCAATCCGTTCGTCAGCTCAGGGACTCTTCATGCTCATGACTAACGGACTCGGTGCAACGATAGGATCGCTTGGTGCCAAGGAAGTCATCAACCACTTCGTGTATAGTAGTGATGTGCCTGAGATACAGTCTACGGGATGGACTACATCATGGTATATATTTGCCGGATATGCGCTTGTCGTCGCTATAGCTTTCGCATTGTTGTTTAAGTACAAGCATGTGAAAGAGTAGGAAGCCTCTCTCCCCCGCCCCCTCTCCCCCTATAGGGCGAGGGGAGTGCGTACGGACAACTGATTTTCGACATACGGTCGACGAAGCTTAATCGACCGTATGTTGAAGCTTAATCGACCGTATGTTGAAGCGTTGACGACCGTATGTTGATTTTGGAGTGAATATATGAAGTCACATTTCATGTCCGTACTTACAATGCGACACGTCCGCACTTGCCTATATAGCATGTGCGGACGTGTCGTCTGTATTGTCCTTATGTCTTGATGATGCAGGAGCGGACGTGTCGAAGATGCAGGAGCGGACTATCGGTTAGGAGTGTCCCACTTCTTGGTCTGAGAGCAGCGTATGCCGAGCACCTGACTACCTACGCTTATGTTGAAGTCACCCTCTTCGAGTATCCACTTGCCATCGTATCCTACAAATGCGAGGTCGCTTGCGGGGATGGTCAACGTCACTGTCTTGGTCTCTCCAGGAGCGAGGCTTACCTTCTCAAAATTGCGTAGGCGGCGGTTTTCTGGAGTCATGGATGCTATGATGTCGCTACTATATAGGAGTACGCTCTCTTTGCCCGCCATGGAACCAGTGTTCTTTACATCAACGGTAAACGTGAGTTCGTCGTCTGCGGTAAATGTCTGTTTGTTGACCTTCAAGTTGCTGTATGCAAATGTGGTATAACTCAGTCCATACCCGCATGCCCACTGCTGTGTGACCTTGGCATCATAGTCGTATGCGCCAGCCATAGTATTGGTCACCTCACTCACTTTGTAGTCATAGTTGATGAGAGAGTTTATCTCCTTAGGGTATGTGAAAGGCAGTCGTCCGCTGAAGTTTACATCGCCGGCAAGCAGGTTGGCGAGCGCATCACCACCATAGTTGCCAGGTAGTATGATGTCTACGACGGCTGTTGCCAAAGGCTCTATCTCGCTGATGAGGCGAGGGCGTCCTTCGTTGAGTACGAGTATGATAGGCCTTCCTGTTTTGGCGAGCTGCTTGACGAGTTCAGCCTGATTGCGTGATATGTTGATGTCATTGATATTGCCGGGAGTCTCGCAATAAGAGTTCTCTCCTATACATGCAATGATGATGTCAGCCCCCTGAGCGGCGTTGACAGCCTTGTAGATGTCAGGTGTATTCTCCTCAAAGTACTTGCCCTCTTCGACATAAGTCACGCCTGGCTCATATATGATATTATCCTTGCCGTACTTGTTCTGAAGCGCTTCAAGTATAGTGTTGTATTCGCTTGCAAACTTGTCAGCCACATGTCCCTGCCATGAGTAAGACCAGCCACCATTGAGGCATCTCATGCTGTTGGCGTTAGGTCCTGTGACGAGTAGTCGTTTACCCTTCGACAGTGGGAGTATGGCGTTGTTGTTCTTTAGTAGCACCATACATTCCTCAGCCGCATGGAGTGCAGCGTCGGCATGTTCCTTGCTCGCGAACTTAGGATAGTCCTTCTCTACGGTATTTGGTTTGTCAAATAACCCCAGTCTGTACTTTAGTCTGAGGACGCGTCGTACAGCGTCGTCGATACGGCTCATAGGCACTTTGCCTTCGTTGACCAACTGTACAAGGAGCGGACACATATCCCACTGATATGGTTCCATCACCATGTCTATGCCAGCGTTGATTGCCATGCATAGAGCCTCCTTCTTATCGCGGGCAACCTTTTCACGAGTCCACAGGTTATTGACGTCAGCCCAGTCAGTTACTACCATACCATCCCATCCCGTCTCTTGCTTGAGCCACTGAGTAAGCAGTATCTGGTTGGCATGGACAGGCATACCGTTGACAGATGCCGAGTTGACCATGACTGATACAGCGCCCTTCTTGATGCAGGCGAGGAATGGAGCGAAGTGTTTCTCTCTGAGTTCTGAAGGTGATATGTATGCAGGAGTGCGGTCTTTACCAGAGAATGGCGCTCCGTAACCGAAGAAATGTTTGAGCGATACACCGACGTTGTATTTGCCTATATGGTTGTAGTCCTCACCCTGAAATCCTACCACCGCCTGACTGCCCATGATAGCGTTGACGGTGCAGTCTTCACCGTAGTTCTCCCATATACGTGGCCATCGTGCATCACGCCCGAGGTCTATAGTAGGAGAGTATACCCACGGTATGTTGCCGGCTCTTGTCTCGTAGGCTGTGATGCGAGCCGCCTGTAGAGGCAGGTCCTTGTTGAATGATGCTGCGATAGTGAGGTTCTGTGGGAAGAATGTGCCACCAATTGTGTACGAAGCTCCATGATTCTGATCCACACCATATACACATGGTATGCCTATCTCCTTCATGGACTTATCCTGTATCCTTGTTATCACTTCCTGCCATTGCTTGTTAGTCACAGCTGTGGCGCCAGGCGTATTGAGGATAGAGCCCACCTTGTACTTCGTGATGATGGTATCGAGCAGTGCTTCATTGATTACGAACTTGCCGTCGGCTCCCATTTTGCCTAAGACATTGACCTCAAGTTCCGCCATCTGACCGACTTTCTCCTCGAGAGTCATCTTCTTGAGAGTCTTCTCTATGCGTTCCTCGACCTTAGGATCTTGCGTAACGACAGGCGACTGAGCGTATGCTGAGCAGCCGATAAGTGTTGCTAATGCTAATGTTGATAAGTGTTTCATGATGTAAATATAAAGCCCCCCGCCTTAGTAAGACGGGGGACATAGACGTTTATTCCCAGTAAAGTATCTCTTTGTTGATGTCCCACTTATGGTCCTTAGGGAAGTCATCGCCCTCCCATGCCTTCTTGCTTGTCCATTTCTCGGCAGGTGCAGTCCAGAATGGATCGTCTGCAGGGAGCCCAAGAGGCATGAATGCCAACGAAGTCATGTAGAGTGAACCGTTGTTGGTATACCAGTCAGCGACGTTAGGATGAGGCCCAACGAATCCGATGGTGAGAAATCCTCCCTTGTTGAAATTCTTGCTCATGACCTTTGCGTTAGCGTCAGGATTGTCGATGCTGCCGTAGAACATACGGTTTGCCACGGCAGTAAGGGCGGCACGTACCTGTCCGTTGTGCAGTTCGTCTGGCAACTGCTTACGCCATGCCAACTGTGCAAGTGGCTGTAGAGTCGCCATACGGTAAGGAATGCTTCTGCCAACTACAGGGAATGTACCCTCTGGTGAGATAAAGCGCTCGAGTATCACACTGTACTTCTGCATACGCTTGCGCACCTCCTTGATACGGTTGTTAGCACCGTTGAGTTTGCCGTTCTTGCTACGTACGAGATATGTGTTGTTGCCTTGGCGTGCACCAATCATCTCAAGACATTCCAGATACATAGGCTGTATGACAAATGCGTTGTAATAGTCAAATGCGAATGCTGGTCCATCGCTGTACAGACCGTCGCCGATATACCATTCCTCCACCTTGCTCATGGCGGTCTTGATGCGGAAAGCGTCATATTCGGCTCCGACATACATCAGGAAGCTCTCCTCCATACCTACAAACAGGAACCAGTTGGTATAAGGAGGGTCATATCGACGTAGTCCCTGTATCTCCTTGATATACCTGTCTTTAGTCTCCTGTGGCAGTGGCACCCATAGTGAGTCGTACCCACGATATAGTCCTTCCACTACGTATGCACCATCTACGAGAGTCTGCCCGCCACTGTTCCATCCGAGGTAGTCTGGACTGTTAGGGTCTACGGCATTGATGATAGCCTGACGGGTCCACTGGCGCAGATTCTTACGCTTTATGCCCTCAGGCGTATTGTCGTCAGGGAGGTTAAGCCATGGCGCGAGACCTGCAAGCAGACGTCCAAACGCCTCCATGTAAGCTACCTTCTTGTTGCGATTGTCCCACGTCGGAGACAGTTCGAGGTTAGTATTACCGCCTGTCGTGTCCATGACTTGCTGGAGTTTGCCCTCCGCCATATTCTTCATGACAGGTTCTGCCATCTGATACATGATGTCCACCCATACCTCTCGGTCGGTCTTCTTGCCCTTGGCAAAGAGTGTGGTAGCAGCCAGCATCAGTACGGCTGCAAATAGTAGTCTTTTTCTCATGATATTAAAAGCTCCTCACCCCCGCTCCCTCTCCCCCTATAGGGCGAGGGGAGGTCCGATAGAACATGGGGGATGTAGTTGTAAATTATAAGTTATGAATTATAAGTTGAAACAATTATGAATTATAAGTTATGCATTATCAATTGTACAAGTTCCACTTCTCACCATTGAGCAAGAGAACCTTGTCGTCAGCATCCTCAAACTCTATCGACATGGTGTCAACCCTCTCGCTGACCTCTTTGCCGATAGGCTTAGGAGTGTGCAGCAGCAGTTTGCCGTCCACTATCTTCCAGCTGTCGTACTGGCAATCATCAGGCATGTCGTAAGTGACGACCTTACCCCCTTCGTCTATCTCTATGCTCTGTCCCGAGCCGTCAGCCTTCTCCCATACATGCTGTAGTGAAGTGAGATTGACGTAAGTGAATGCTGCCTGCTCCCCGTCGGTATTGTTGTAATATACCACGTTGAGCACGTCTCCCGCAAGCAACTTGCCTATGCGGTTGGCGCCTCCATAGAGTAGAGACAGCGTGTCGCCGTCAGATGCTATAAGCTCCAGATAGTTCATGGTTGTGCCGTCGCCGATACGAGCGTTAATCTCTGTCATCTCGCCCAACGTGTCGTTGACCGTGATGTTGGTAGAGTCGTCAGAGTCGTTGACGGTGTCTTGCTTACCATTTTGTGTACATGCGAAAATAGTGCATACAGCCACGAGTGCTGCAACAACGTACTTTAGTTTGTTCATAATCGATATTAGATGAGATAATTGTTTACTTTGCAAATGTAATGTATTTGCACGTCATAGCAAAATAATTGCCATGATTTTTGCCATGATACAAATGTGTCGACATTGTATGGTATGTTAGTATATTTTGTCTATATTTGTACCATAATCATAAATACAAGGACAATATGATACACTTTGACTGTGACTACATGGCTGGTGCGCACGCAGAGGTGCTGCAGGCTATAGTAGATAACAACCTCGTGCAGACGTCGGGCTATGGATGCGATGACTACTGCTCAGAGGCCAAGAGACTGATACGTGAGGCGTGTGGTACACCAGATGCAGAAGTCTACCTGATGGTAGGTGGTACACAGACCAACTCTACCGTGATAGACGGGTTGCTCAGACATACGGAGGGGGTGATAGCTACCGATACGGCGCATATCAATGTGCATGAGGCAGGAGCTATCGAACTGTTTGGACATAAGGTGATTACCCTACCTGGACATGACGGCCTGCTATTGCCGGAGGACGTAGAGACCTATCTGCACGACTTCTATAGTGATGATACCAACGACCACATGGTTACTCCAGGAGCCGTATATGTATCGTTTTCTTCCGAACTTGGAACGCTCTATACCCTTGCGCAACTGCAGTCGTTGAGCGACGTATGTCATAAGTATGGTATACCCCTGTATATAGACGGTGCGCGTCTGGGATATGGACTGGCAGCATCGACAGACGTGACACTCGCCGATATAGCAAGGCTGAGTGACGTGTTCTATATAGGTGGCACAAAGATGGGCGCACTCTTTGGCGAGGCGTTGGTGTGTACCAATCCTAACCTGTTGCCACGATTCTTTACGCTGATGAAGGCTCATGGTGCCGTACTTGCCAAAGGCAGGCTGCTGGGTATGCAGTTTGGTGCACTCTTCAGCAACGACCTCTACATGCGCATAGGCAGACATGCCGTCAGACTTGCAAGGCGCCTTCGTACAGTGATGGAGTCAAGGGGGTACAGGACCTTTATCGACAGTCCTACCAATCAGCAGTTCTTTGTTCTTCCAAATGAAGTGATAGACCGTCTGCTTGCAGAAGTGACGTTCGAATACTGGGGGCCAAGAGGTGAGAGCGAATCCAAGGTACGATTTGTAACCTCATGGGAGACTAAGGACAGCGATATAGACGTCCTTGAGTCTCTGCTGTAGTCTGCTGACGAAAACGATAGTGTTTTACGGCAGTTTCAGGACTAATGAAGGGATAGTTGAATGTGAATGAATAAATTGACAGAAAATAGACATACGGTCGACGAGGGT
>JAZLKQ010000003.1:0-3602 GCA_045597745.1 Bacteroidaceae bacterium
AGCAGATTCTCATCAAGGCATCAAATGGTGCTTCTGACTTCGGTAACAAGTTCGGCCAGCCACTGATCTGTGGTTCTGTGCTTACCTTCGAACACGACGAGAAGAGTGAAAACCAACTCTATGCTTATGATAAGGTTATCATGCTTGCGGGTGGTGTAGGCTACGGTACTGAGCGCGACTGTCTGAAGGGCGAGCCACAGAAGGGCAACAAGATTGTTGTCATGGGTGGTGAGAACTATCGAATCGGTCTTGGTGGTGGTTCTGTTTCTTCAGTTGAGACAGGTCGTTACTCAAGCGGCATCGAGCTCAATGCTGTCCAGCGTGCAAACCCTGAGATGCAGAAGCGTGCATACAACGTTGTTCGTGCCCTTTGCGAGGAGGACGAGAATCCTATCGTTTCAATCCACGACCACGGTTCAGCAGGTCACGTGAATTGTCTCTCCGAGTTGGTTGAGGAGTGTGGTGGTCTCATCGAGATGGACAAGCTCCCTATCGGCGACAAGACTCTTTCTGCAAAGGAAATCATCGCCAACGAGAGCCAGGAGCGTATGGGACTCCTTATCGACGAGAAGCATATAGACCATGTACGCCAGATAGCAGAACGTGAACGTGCTCCACTGTATGTGGTTGGCGAGACTACTGGCGACGCTCACTTTGCTTTCGAACAGGGTGACGGAGTACGTCCATTCGACCTCGAGGTATCACAGATGTTCGGTCACTCTCCTAAGACTTACATGAAGGACGAGACAGTGGTACGTACTTACGAGAATGCTACTTATTCGTACAATGACATAGAGCAGTATCTTGAAAATGTGCTTCAGCTTGAAGCTGTGGCATGTAAGGACTGGTTGACCAACAAGGTAGACCGCTCCGTGACTGGTAAGATAGCACGTCAGCAGTGTCAGGGCGAGATACAGCTCCCACTCTCTGACTGTGGTGTGGTAGCACTGGACTTCCGTGGAGAGAAGGGCATAGCTACTGCTATCGGTCATGCTCCTCAGGCTGGTCTCGCTGATCCAGCGGCAGGTAGTGTGCTGTCTGTAGCAGAGTCACTCACCAACCTCGTGTGGGCTCCTATGGCAGAAGGTCTCGACAGCGTCAGTCTCTCAGCCAACTGGATGTGGCCATGCCGTAGCCAGAAGGGTGAAGACGCTCGTCTGTACGAAGGCGTGAAGGCACTCTCTGACTTCTGCTGTGCTCTCCAGATCAACGTACCTACAGGTAAGGATTCTCTATCTATGACTCAGAAGTATCCTGATGGAAGCAAGATCATATCTCCAGGTACCGTCATCGTAAGTTCAGGTGGTGAAGTGAGCGACGTCAAGAAGGTGGTAAGTCCTGTCATCGTCAATGATGCAGACTCTACTATCTATCACATAGACTTCTCATTTGACACTCTCAAGCTTGGTGGTTCGGCATTTGCACAGAGCCTCGGCAAGGTAGGTAGCGACGTGCCAACAGTCAAGAATCCTGAGTACTTCCGCGACGCATTCCTCGCTGTACAGGAGCTCGTAGGCAAGCAGCTTCTCCTCGCAGGTCACGATATAAGTGCAGGTGGTCTCGTGACCGCATTGCTCGAGATGACTTTCGCCAATCAGAAGGGCGGTATCGAGGCTAACCTCGGCGAGATGGCTGAGAAGGACATCGTCAAGGTGCTCTTTGCAGAGAATCCTGGCGTCATCATTCAGGTAGCCAACAGCAACAAGGAAGAGGTAGAGAAGATACTCGACAAGGAAGGTGTAGGATACATCAAGATAGGCAAGCCAATAGCTGAGCGTGAACTCGTCATCAAGAAGGACGGACGTACTCGCCGATTTGACATCGACAAGTATCGTGACATCTGGTACTCTACTTCATACAGACTCGATACAAAGCAGAGCTTCAACGGCATGGCTGCTGAACGTTTTGCAAACTATAAGAATCAGCCAATCGAACATCTCTTCCCAGCAGACTTTACTGGTAAGCTCGCTCAGTACGGCATATCTGCCGACCGTCGCGAACGTACAGGCATCAAGGCTGCCATCATACGTGAGAAGGGTACTAACGGCGAACGAGAGATGGCTTACTCATTGTACCTTGCAGGATTTGACGTCAAGGACGTGATGATGACCGACCTCGTATCTGGTCGTGAGACTCTCGAAGACATCAACATGATAGTATTCTGCGGTGGATTCTCCAACTCTGACGTACTCGGTAGTGCAAAGGGATGGGCTGGTGCATTCCTCTTCAACCCTAAGGCAAAGGCTGCTCTCGACGCATTCTATGCTCGCAAGGACACACTCTCTCTCGGTATATGCAACGGATGTCAGCTTATGGTAGAGCTCGGACTCATCAACAATGACCACGCTGTAACTGACGCTAAGGACTATGCACAGATGCTGCACAACGTCAGCCATAAGTTCGAGTCTGAGTTCGTCACTCTCCAGATACCAGAGAACAAGAGCGTGATGTTTGGTTCACTTAGCGGCAGCAAGCTCGGACTATGGGTAGCTCACGGAGAAGGCAACTTCCGTCTGCCTAAGGCTGAAGCAGAATACAACGTAGTAGCTAAGTACAACTACTCAGGTTACCCAGCCAACCCTAACGGCTCTACATACGACGTGGCAGGACTCGCAAGTGCTGACGGACGTCACCTCGCTATGATGCCACACCTCGAGCGTGCTATATTCCCATGGCAGCAGGCCAACTATCCTGCTGACCGCAAGGCAGACGAAGTGACTCCATGGATTGAGGCATTTGTCAATGCACGCAAGTGGGTTGAGGCTAACCGCAAGTAAGCGACTCGCAGGGCTTGACCGCCCAGAGTAAGCGAAGGTCGTATATATAATAAAGTATATAGACAAACATACGTAAGCTGCAAAAACAGAGTATGAGATGGCTTCTTACCATATTAGTCATTCTCGTATCATACGGAGATATGTGTGCTCAATTCGTCAGTAGGCTGACAACCTCTGACGGATTGAGCAGCAATCGAGTATGCTCGGTAGTACAAGATGGCGACGGATATGTATGGATGCTCACTCGAGGTGGCATAGACCAGCTGTGCGGACTCGACATCATACACCATCCACTGCCGTTGTCTTGCCGTCCATACGGCATTGACTCATACCATCGTCTTGTCACAGACAATAGCGGACGAGTATGGGAGGTCGGTGCAGATGCTGGTCATTCTATATACTACTACGACAAACAGGTTGGTACATTTGCAGAGAAAGTGCTCGACTGCAAGGGCATATCAGGCATACGTCTGCTTGCACACGATGATGCCGACCGTATATGGATGGCAAGCGGAAGCAAGATACTGTACTACGATATATCTCATAGCAAGACTGTTGTACTGCAGTCCCCATTCAAGTCTGCCGTCAACTGTGGCACACAACTGTCAAAGGAAGTATTTGCTATAGGTGGCAACGATGGACTCTTTACCCTTAAACTGTCGTCTGCCGACAAGTGGACAGCCACGAAGGTACATGTCATCATAGACAGTACTGAGGATAAGGCTATATACAAGATCATTGCGGACCCTCGTACCACTCAGTATTATGTCTTTGACGACAAGAGCAACTGCTTCTGCATAGACAGCAAGACAAGCGTATCAAGAC
>JAZLKQ010000004.1:0-3027 GCA_045597745.1 Bacteroidaceae bacterium
ACTCAAGCCTGGTGTATTCCGTTTCCCTGGTGGATGTATCGTAGAGGGTACTGATCTTGCAAGCCGTTATCAGTGGAAGAATTCTGTAGGTCCAGTGGAGAATCGTCCACTCAACGAGAACCGTTGGCACTATACATTCACACATCGTTATTTCCCAGACTACTTCCAGAGCTATGGACTCGGATTCTATGAGTACTTCCTTCTCTCAGAGGAGATAGGTGCAGAGCCTCTGCCTGTGCTTAGCGTAGGCCTCTCATGTGAGTTCCAGAATGGCGACCAGCGTTCAGACAAGCATGTACCAGTAGACCAGCTCCAGCCATATATTGACGATGTGCTTGACCTTATTGAGTTTGCTAATGGTGACCCTGCTAAGAACCAGTGGGCAAAGCTTCGTGCAGACATGGGTCACCCAGCACCATTCAACCTCAAGTTTGTTGCTATCGGCAATGAGCAGTGGGGTGAGATATATCCAGAAAATCTTAAGCCATTCGTTGAGCAGGTGCGCAAGAAGTATCCTGCCATCAAGATCATCGGTACATCTGGTCCTGACTCAGAGGGTAAGCAGTTTGAATATCTCTGGCCTGAGATGAAGAAGATCGGTGCAGACCTCGTGGACGAGCACTTCTATCGTGACGAACGTTGGTTCCTCTCTCATGGCAACCGTTATGACTCTTACGACCGCAAGGGTCCTAAGGTATTTGCAGGTGAGTATGCATGTCACGGCAAGGGCAAGAAGTGGAATCACTTTGAGACTTCACTCTACGAAGCTGCATTCATGACTAATATCGAGCGCAATGCAGACGTAGTTTCTATGGCTACATACGCTCCACTCTTTGTTCACGTAGAGGGATGGCAGTGGCGTCCAGACATGATATCGTATGACATCCTCCTTTCGTTCAAGTCTTGTTCATACTATGTACAGCAGATGTATTCACTCAATAAGGGTACTAATGTACTCTCTCTCACTGAGGGCGGCAAGACAGTTGCAGGCAACGAAGGACAGGATGGTCTCTTTGCTTCGGCTGTGTATGACAAGCCAAGCAATAGTGTCATCGTAAAGATTATCAATACTTCAGACAAGGCTCAGGACATTACCCTCGACCTCAAGGGACTCAAGGGCAATCTTAACGCTACGCTCACGTCATTCTCTGCTGACAATATGGACGGCGAGAATACACTTGATGCTCCGGAGAAGTATACTCCAAAGGAGACAAGCATGACAATGACAGCTACATCTCAGGTAAGTGTGCCTGCAAAGACATTCTACCTTTATAAGATTAGCAAGAAATAAAACACTAACATACATGATACCGGAGGTTTGACTCATAGGTCAGGTCTTCGGTATTTTTCTAAAACAAACAATTTATGGGAGGTTTCTTCGGAACAGTATCACGACAAAAGTGTATTGCAGACCTATTTTATGGGACGGACTACCAGTCACACCTTGGCACTCGTCGTGGAGGTATGGCTACGTATAATGAGGAGACAGGCTTTTATCGTTCCATTCACAATCTTGAAAACACCTATTTTAGGACACGTTTTGAGAGCGAGCTGGACAAGTTTACGGGCAACAGTGGTGTTGGTATCATAAGTGATACGGATGCTCAGCCAATGCTCATGAATTCGCATCTTGGCAGATTTGCACTCGTAACTGTGGCAAAGATTAACAATCAGGAAGAAATTGCAGATGCCTTACTCAAGGAGAATATGCACTTGTCCGAGTTCAGCTCAGGCAAGATCAATCCTACGGAGCTTGTAGGTCTTCTTATTATCAAGGGCAAGACATTTGTAGAGGGAATCGAAAACGTTTATCGCTCAATCAAAGGTTCATGTTCAATGCTTCTCCTTACAGAAGACGGCATCATAGCGGCACGTGATGCTTGGGGACGTACTCCTATCGTCGTCGGCAAGAAGGAAGGGGCAATGGCTGTGACAAGCGAATCAACAGCTTTCCCTAATCTGGATTTCGAGACAACTTACTATGTCGGTCCGGGCGAGATAGTTCGTATCAAGGCAGAGTATATGGAACAGCTTCGCCCTGCTAACGAGCAGATGCAGATATGCTCATTCCTTTGGGTGTACTACGGATTCCCAACGTCATGCTACGAAGGACGTAATGTCGAAGATGTACGCTTTGAATGTGGTAAGGTGATGGGACAGAATGATGAAACAGAGGTGGACTGTGCGGCAGGCATACCAGACTCAGGTATAGGCATGGCATTGGGATATGCGGCAGGTCATGGAGTACCTTATCAGCGAGCTATATCCAAGTATACTCCGACATGGCCACGTTCGTTCATGCCAAGCAATCAGGAGATGCGCAACCTTGTAGCTAAGATGAAGCTCATACCTAACAGGTCTGTTCTTCAGGGCAAACGTGTGTGCTTCTGTGATGACTCGATCGTTCGTGGTACACAGCTTCGTGACAATACAAAGGTGCTTACAGACCTTGGTGCCAAGGAGGTACACATGCGTATAGCTTGCCCACCGCTGATCTATGGTTGTCCATTCATCAACTTCTCTGCTTCAAAGAGCGAACTCGAACTTATCACTCGTCGAGTGATTAAGGACTTCGAAGGTGACTCTGCAAAGAATCTCGAGGCATATGCGACTACCGACTCTCCAGAGTACAATCGTATGGTGGAGGAGATAGCACGAAGACTCAACCTCTCATCGTTGAAGTTTAGCAAACTTGAGACTCTCGTCGAAGCCATCGGCCTTCCTAAGTGCAAGATCTGTACTCATTGCTTCGATGGAAGTTCGGCTCACACTATAGAGTAAGGTCAGAAGAAGCTTATAGATATTTGCGTCGTGTCTTATTCTATATAAGTAATGTTGTCTCTCTACGATTATATATATCTACACCTTATATATATTATGGACAATATTACCAATCTATACAGTCTATATGTCCGGTCATGCTGGGCATATAGACTATTTGATTATTAACATCACCAATCGATACTATGCACAACAATGAGATGAACCTTGCATGGCAGGTTGTGGTAGATACAGACATGTCAGTCT
>JAZLKQ010000005.1:0-2340 GCA_045597745.1 Bacteroidaceae bacterium
ATAGCACGTGGTCTCACCCAGGGTAGTCATCGTGTTACCATCACACAGTGCAATGAGGCTGTGCTTGTACATTTTCCGACATTTCACGGATTTATACTTGACGAGGGAGCGTCCCTGCTCCAAGCACCAGCCTTGCCACAGCGTCGTATCGAGTTTATAGGCAACAGCATAACATCGGCACTCGGCATCCTTGACACATACGGGACCAAGACCGGCAAATCCACCATCGAACTGCAGGATCATTATCAGTCATACTGTGCACAGGTGGCACGTCGTCTTGATGCACAGTACCTCACAGTGTCACGCTCAGGTATAGGTGTATATCGCAACAATGGAGGCAACAAGTATGGCGACCCAGGCAATACCATGCAGGCATACTATCCGCACGCCACATATAGTCTTGATAGTGAGCCATGGGACTTCTCGCGATATACACCAGATGTGGTATGTATCAATCTTGGCACCAACGACACGGCGCAGGAGTATGTGGTATCGCTCTTTACCGAAGGCATGGTCAAGTTTGTCAAGACTGTACATGGGCACTACCCAAAGGCAAAGATAGTCCTGCTTACAGGTACCATGCGCAAGAATCTGCGTCTTGCAGACCTCAAGCGTGGACTTGACGATGCAGTCACACAGCTCAAGAGAGAAGGCGTCGAAGTGTCACGCTTCGACTTCACTCCAGACGATGGAACGCTCGGCTACGGTACAGGTATGCATCCTTCATTGCGTCGTCATACACGCATGGCGGACGAACTTACACCATATCTTAAGCAGTTGATGGGGTGGTAGTGAAAAAACGATTGGTCGCCTTGACTATACGTTTGTAACGAAAAAGGAATGTACATCAAGTAGGTCAGAATTAGACATACGTATGACAACGCTTAGCCATACGTATGTTGAGGCTTAATCTTACGTATGACAAACGTTTGTCGAACGTATGTCTAATATGCATACTACCGCAATGTGACATTGCCATAATATATATGGTAGAGCAATGGCAGAGCGAGGACAAGTTGTACGTCAATACGTAGTGATGAGGGTGTCGTGGTTGTGTGTCGGCATAGTGGATGCTGTGTTGGTCTTTTCGGCCATTATTTGTTGTACTTGCGAGCAAGATTGGCATCAGTCACCTTGTCGTTTTCTCCACATATCAGCCACTTGTTGCCGATCCATATCAGGTCGAGATATGACGGATACATTGTATATGTGCCATCGTATGTGGTTCGCACATATTTGTCGAAATATATTACAGCTTCATCACCTGTGATGTCAACTACAATATTCTCTACGTAAGTATGATGTCCAGGGTACTTTATAAAGAACTTTTCCTTAGACGCCCTTATCTTCTCTTGTGTATAGCAGGACTGATAATAGTTGGCGACATCATCGTATAGGCTGATGAAGGCATCAATGTCTTGAGAGTTGAGCAGTTGTGTCCATGTGTGGAGCAGAGAGATTGCGTCGTCTTTTCTGGAAGTGGCATCCTCGGAAATAACAGGCGTGACAACTTCGTTTGCTTCTTCTACGGTACTGCAACTGTCATCCAACGATACAACATTTACTTGTTTGCCTGTAATAATGCCGAGGGCACCCTCCTCGGGATAGGCGAAGTGGAGCACGATGACTATGACCGAAGCCAAGAACAATACGGCGAGGGTGGTGATGCCTGCCAGCATCCATATCTTATTAGATTGCATGTTTTCTTTTTATTGAGAGCTTTATTGCAAAAGTATTGAATTTCGCTGATATGGGCAACATTTAGTTGATACTACGTGAATGTGTAAAGTCAATTTATGTAAAAAAAACTATGTGGTACATGGTCTATGTTGTGATATGAATATAAAATGTCGTATATTTGCACATGGAAATAAAGCAAGTATATGCCACATAATAAGCGCTTGCTTAACTTGTACAGTCCATATTAGAGACAACTATACAATAGCGATGAGAAATAGACACATACATACAGCATACACACTGATGTCGGTATTGTTCTCGCTCATGATACTCTTCATGAGCGTGGGTATACCTGTGGCTCGTTGTAGCTGTACAGGCGATGTGAGGATGCTCAACGCTATTGAGATGATGGAGGGAGAGTATGACATGGCTGACTCAGACAGCCATGACTCTGCCGAGGAGGGTATATGCGACATGGACGGTGATGCGGACTGTCTCGAATATTCGGTCGTGTCTGTGCTCGATGTACGCTCATCATTCTCTTTTCTACATTTTGACCAGATATTGTCATGCTACCAAGCCCTTCCTGTCAAGAGGGGGTGGGCGTTGCTCGCACCACGATATGTGAGGAGCAACACCTTGGCAAGTCGGATCGTAGCC
>JAZLKQ010000006.1:0-3027 GCA_045597745.1 Bacteroidaceae bacterium
CACATCCCAGCGACTGCTTGTCATTGCGTGTGAGACGTATGACTGCACTCTTGACCTTTGGAGGAGGATTGAACACATTCTCATGCACAGTAAAGAGATATTCCACATCATACCAAGCCTGTACCAGCACACTCAGCACTCCGTATGTCTTGCTGCCCGGAGCTGCTGCCATGCGTTCTGCCACCTCCTTCTGTATCATACCCGTACAGCATGGTATGATATGCTTGTATTCCAACATCTTGAAGAATATCTGGCTGGATATGTTATAAGGATAATTGCCAGTAAGTACAAATGGCTTACCATCGAATATCTCATCGAGCTTGAGCGTAAGGAAGTCCGCCTGCACGATATTGTCTCCCAGTTCGGGATAATGCTCCTGCAAGTAAGGTACTGACTCAAAGTCTATCTCTACGACCTTGAGCGGACGAGGCTTCTTGATGAGATACTGCGTCATCACTCCCATGCCAGGACCTACCTCAAGTACAGGTATGTCTGGACATGCGTCAACAGTGTCAGCTATTGCACTTGCCACACTGAGGTCGGTAAGGAAATGCTGACCTAAAAACTTCTTTGGGCGAACTTGATTAACCATGCTTCGATGTATTTTTGAGCAAAGGTAGGCATTTTTTGAAATAAATCTCAATATAAGGTGACAAAGTACAAATTATTTTATACTTTTGCAAGACATTAAGCATTGGGAGCATGTGTGCTCACCAGAAACAATTAAGCATTGGAAACTAAACAAGTCATCAACAGGAGTATAAACGTAGCCGTATCCATACTACTTGGAGCGGGTATACTCTATTGGATGTACCGAGGATTTGACTTCGACACGATGATGTCGTCATTCACTCACGAGACCAACTGGTGGTGGATGTCGTTCTCTCTGATATTCGGTGTACTTGCACAAGTATTCAGAGCATTGAGATGGAAGCAGTCGCTCGAGCCTCTCGGAGAGAAACCACGACTGATGGACTGCGTACACGCTGTGTTTCTCTCATACGCATCAAGCCTTGTGATACCACGTATCGGTGAAGTGCTACGATGCGGAGTGCTAAAGCGATATGACGGCACATCATTCTCCAAAGCTGTAGGCACTGTCGTGGTCGAACGCATCATAGACACACTGCTGTTGGGCGTACTTACACTCGTCGTGCTGTTGTCGCAACTACCCGTGTTTATCACATTCTTTGAGAATACCGGCACCAACTTCACGGGTTTCCTGAGCAGTTTCACCACAGCTGGCTACATCGTGACAGCAATATGCGGTATCGCTACAGTCATATTCATCTGGCTGTTGGCAAAGAAACTGAAGTTTCACGCCAAGATCAAGGACAAGGTACAAGGGATAAAGGACGGCATGATGTCGCTGCGAGGAGTAAAGAACAAAGGACTGCTCGCATTCTACTCCGTAGGCATCTGGGCAAGCTACTTCCTGCACTATGCCATCACGTTCAAGTGCTTCGGATTTACGGAAGACTTGGGATTTGCGGCGGCTATGGTATCATTTGTCATCGGGAGCATATCGGTCATAGTACCAACACCCAACGGTGCAGGCCCATGGCACTTCGCTGTCAAGACCATACTGGTACTGTATGGCATAGGCGAAGCTGACGCAGCACTGTTCGTATTTACAGTACATACTGTGCAGACTGCACTCATACCAGTGCTGGGACTATATTCAGTCATTGCGCTGGCATTCCGTAAGAGTCTGCCTGCAGCCAAAGAGTAAAACACCATACTATTTATAAATAAAGATAAAGCTAACAACCACTATTATGGAAGTATACGATCTCGAACCAAAAGCCGTGTGGCGCAACTTCTATACGCTCACGCAGACACCACGTCCTTCTGGCCATACTGAGAAGGTCGCACAACTACTTGTAGACTTTGCGCAGAAGAACGGTGCAGAAGCATATATCGACGAGGCGGGCAACGTCATCATGCGCAAGGAAGCAACTCCTGGCTACGAAGACAGAGAGACTGCTGTACTACAGGCACACATGGACATGGTGCCTCAGAAGACTAACGACAGCGATCACGACTTCAAGGAGCATCCCCTCAATGTATATGTAGATGGCGACTGGGTGACTGCCAAGGACACTACCCTTGGTGCAGACAATGGCATGGGAGTCGCTGCAGCTATGGCTATCATTGAGGACAAGACTGTTGAGCACGGACCTCTTGAGGTTCTTATCACTAAGGATGAGGAGACTGGCATGTATGGCGCTTTCGGACTGAAGCCAGGAATGCTCAAAGGTAAATACCTGCTCAACCTCGACTCTGAAGAGGAGGGAGAGATCACTATCGGATGCGCTGGCGGCATGGATGTCGAGTGCAGCATGGAGTATCAGGAACTCAATGTTGACCCTACCAATATGACTGCATACAAGATTGCCATCAATGGATTGCTGGGCGGACATTCAGGACTTGAGATATGCAAAGGCAGAGCCAACGCCAACAAGCTCATGGCTCGCATACTCTTTGCCGCAGTCAACACACAACTGGCATGGTTGGCAAGCTGGCATGGTGGCAACATGCGCAATGCTATACCTCGTGACGGTGAAGCTATAGTACTTGTACCTAAGAATGCAGAACAGGATTTCCTCGCACTCATAGACAAGTGCCGCAACATATTTACCGAAGAATACAAGGACATAGAGACTAAGGGCTTCACTCTCACAGCAGAACCATGCGAAGCCCCAGCCAAGGCAATGCCTAAGGACGTACAGACCAACATCATCAATGCTGTAATGGCAGCTCATGATGGTGTGCTGAGATACATACCAACGATACCTGACCTCGTCGAGACTTCAAGCAACCTTGCAATCATTGACATCCAACATGGCAAGGCTGAGATAGACATTCTCGCTCGAAGCAGTCAGGACAGCATGAAGCAATACCTGTGCAACGGACTCTTGTCATGCTTCTCAATGGCAGGTATGCAGGTCAAGCTCGAAGGCGGATATAGCGGATGGCAGCCTAACCCACAGAGCAAACTCGTGGCAATGATGTCCGATATATACG
>JAZLKQ010000007.1:0-1667 GCA_045597745.1 Bacteroidaceae bacterium
TTGACAGTAAATATATCCTGGTTCAGTCCCTTGTACATGCGTTGCAGCATAGGGTCATGCTCTGCGTCCTCGCTGTCTACAGGGAAGTACTCCTCGATACGCTTCACGCCAGAGATGGACATATTTTGCGTAATCTCCACTGCATTGGTACTCCAAGGAGTAATCATCTCGCGTCGAGGACCGACGAAGTAGCCCTTAAGGTTGTCTTCACTCTCTTCCTTTGCGTCTCCATAGAGCCAGCAAAGTCCATTCTTCTCGTCAGCAGAGAGCTCATGATCCACACTTGTGGCAATGACGCTCTGGGCTGGTGTTCTGAAAAAGTAAATCATTTGTTTCCTATTGGTTGAGTAATATTACTATTTGGGTACAAAGTTAGTTATAAGTCATGAATAAAGCATCACCAAACGAGCAAAAATCGTGGAACAGCCCTATAATAATTTGTTGACTATGCCTATATGCTCAAATGACGAGATAAGCATCGACCGTATGACAAGGCTTCAACGAACGCTCGACGAGGCTTCAACAAACGTATGATGAGGCTTCATCGACCGCATGATAAATTTAAGCGATATTCAGGCCTCTGCCATAGCGTCCGATACAATGCAGATACAGCCTACTTACCATAACCCACAAAGTGCCCCGAGTACAGGGCGGAGTCATCGATGATGGCATGGGAGTTGAGTCGTATGAACACAGTGCCTGGGCGATGCTGTGCGAGCACGCTGCACTCCATATAGGGCTGATATGCCTGCGGGTCTTCGGTGATGAATACCGAACGTGCCTCGTCTACAAAGAACGGGAGTGACGCTGTGGTTGGTCGCTTGACGGTAAAGTCCGTGATGACGGGGCGGAGCCCTGTGATGAGTCGGTATGCGCCGTCTACTATCCATACCACTGGCCGCCCGTTGTAGTTGGGGCCGTCGAAGCATACTGTGGTGCGGTCGTCGGAAGATGTGCCGACAAGATTGACGTCAAGTGAACGGTTGGTGATGGAATCACGGCGCGAGTTGAGCACTTGCGGAGATGTCACGATGCCCTTGGTCTGCAGTGGATTGCCTGTATGTAGCAGCCAGTCGAGGAAGTCACGTGGGAGCATATTGCCATTGCGCCATGACACTACGCGGGAGTCGCAGTCGTAGTAGTATGTCTTGTATGGCTTTGTAGTGGGGCGTACTATGTGGCAGTAGGGAAACGTCAGTTCGCTCTCGTCGTAGTCTCTCACTCGTGGCGCAAAGAGGCAGTCGATGGACATGTGGAGTGATCTGTATCTGCTTGCGTCTCCCGCCATGATCGCCATGCCCCAGTCGCCGCTGATGTCGTCAGGCAGATAGCAGGCAAACTGTCCGCTCGCATCAACATTGAGCTTTGCGGTCGAGACCTTGTCGCTGCCATCTGTGAGATACAGCATGATATCGTCTGCCTGAAGCGTGGTGAGGCGTGTGAGTGGCCGATTGCCGGTACGTATAGTTCCTCCCCTCCTTATCACCCTTGACAGAGACTTAGGCTTCGGCTGCAGATGCCCCATGACCACTTGCTTGGTCTCCTGTATCTGTATAGGGGGGTTGGCTGCAGTCCAGCCTGCATGGTATCTGCCAAGCGAATTGTCGTGACGATTGGCGTGGCGCTTCATGTCGATATGCCGTATTGGCAGCCCGTCGGCATCTCGT
>JAZLKQ010000008.1:0-3823 GCA_045597745.1 Bacteroidaceae bacterium
CACAGGACAAGGTCTCCCCTGAATCACGATTCAGGATGCTCTCGTGTGTGGATATGCCATCGCTCAATCGCAAGATGGGAGGATGGTACATCGCCACTCCGCCACTCTGTCGTCAGGGTACAGGTCTTACGCCTGCCGACTACTTCGGCCGCTCGTTGATAGAGAAGCTCCCAGAGGACATCAGGGTAGGTGTGGTACACGTGGCTGTAGGTGGTGCGCCTATCGAACTCTTTGACGAGGACGCTATCTCCGCGCCTGGATATTGGGACGGCCAGGCAGACTGGTACATCAACTACTGCCGTGAGTACGACATGAATCCATATCGCCGACTCATCGACATGGCGAAGAAGGCACAGGAGAAGGGTGTCATCAAGGGCATACTCTTCCATCAGGGATGCAGTAACAACGGTCAGATGGACTGGCTCATGAAGGTCAAGAAGATATATACTAATATATGTGATGAACTTGATCTTGACCCACAGGAGACACCATTCCTCGCCGGTGAGATGGTGCAGGCATCAGAGGGTGGCGTATGCTCGGGACATAACAATGTGATAGCAAAGCTCCCTATGACTATACCTAACGCTCATGTCATAAGCAGCGCAGGATGCCCATGCCGTGGTGATGGTCTTCACTTCACAGCCGAAGGTTATCGCATCATAGGCCGTCGCTATGCAGACAAGATGTACGAGCTCCTCACCAATCCTGCTCCATACGTCGAGCAGCCTACGGTGCCAGAATGTTTCATCTTGGAGGAGCCATATCTCAACCCGTCAATATACCAGGAGGGCAAGCTCAGTTCGCGTAACTCCATCTATATGCTGACCACAGCACAGAACGGATTTGGCGGTTGGGTATACGACAAGCCAATGGACATGTCTCAGTACAAGTACCTGGTGGTGAAGTTTAAGCGTGCCGCTACTGGAGCAACATATCTCAAGATCTTTGACCGTCAGGACTACCTCGGACGTGGTCACTACGAGCTCAACGTGGAAAATCAGGCAGAGGTCGCTATCGAGTTGAAGAACATGAAGGCACTCGACGGCAGCCTGTTGGATCCAAGCCATATTCGTATGGTCGGACTCACATCCACTACTGGAAGCACGATCTATATCAGTTCGGTATTCCTCAGCAATGACGGAGTCAATCCTGCAACATCCATTTCGTCACTCAACGTAGACGCCTCTGCAGAGCAGTACTATACCGTTGGCGGAGTACGTACATACGCTCCAGTCAAGGGCATCAATATCGTAAAGACTTCTGACGGAAAGGTCATCAAGGTATTGAAGTAAACAAAGGCGTTTTTTTCATCGACCGCTCGATACACATTTGACGAGCGTATGTTGAAGCGTTATCGAGCGTATGTTGAAGCGTTGACGAACGTATGTTGAAGCGTTATCGAACGTATGTTAGATTTCACACCTTTTTATCATACAATTAGCAACTGTCATATTTATGAAGTACAATCATCATTTTATAGCCTTATTGATCATCGCCCTGTTGTCGCTGAGCCATAGTGCGAGAGCGCAGGTAGTGGTCAATACTCCTAAGGGCGATGTCCATATCCTCCCACTTGCAGACAATGCCGTCAGAGTGACATACGGAGGTAAGCAGACGTTGCCGGAACTCTTCTATGTCAATGCTGGAAAGGACAAGGTCAAGTACAAGGTCTCTCGTACTGACTCGCAGGTCACTATCTCTACATCCAAGATGCAGGTCGTCGTAGACAAGTCGACAGGTCTGCCTCGATACTATGCAGTAGAGGGTAAGACTGCACATCAGGTGCTTGCGGCTAAGTCACAGAGTCTCACGCCTTCCAAGCTCCATGATGAAAGTACTAATATAGCTGAGGCAGCGTTTGATTCGCCTGTTGGTGAATACCTCTACGGACTGGGACAGTTTCAGGATGGAAAGCTCAATGTGCGCGGACTCTCACGTCGTCTCACTCAGGTCAACACGCAGATAGTCATGCCGATGATATTGTCAAGCAGGGGCTATGCGCTGTTGTGGAACAACTACGGACTTACTGACTTCAACCCATGTCGCCAGTCCATCAAGATGGAGCGAGAGGGTGAGGGACAGGTCACTGAGGTCAATGTGACTTCTACCGAAGGCGGAAAGACGGAGAAGCGTCAGGAAGGTCTCTTCGTGGCTGAGATAGATATTGCAGAAGACGGCGATTACTCGTTCCTGCTTGATGTGGGTCAGACCATGGCGCGCAGGCATCATCTGAGTATCGACGGTCGTGTCGTCATAGACATGCAGAACCTCTGGCTCCCTCCTACGACATCTACCATACAGCATCTCGAAAAGGGCAAGCACGTCATCTCTGCACATCTCACCAAGGACGACAAGCCTACAGTATACTATGACCGAGTGGACGACGAGACACGATGGTCCTCTCCTGTGGCTGAAGCCGTAGACTACACAGTATTCGTTGGCAATGCCGATGAGGCTATAGCGTCATATCGTTCGCTCACGGGCGACTCTCCGATGCAACCGCTATGGGTGTTTGGCTATGTGCACTGTAGAGAGCGTTTCCACTCTACTGATGAGATACTTGAGACAGCAAAGACCTTCCGAGACAAGCAGTTGCCAATGGATGTCATGGTACAGGACTGGCAGTGGTGGGGCAAGTACGGATGGAATGCGTTTAAGTTTGACGAGCGTTACTATCCAGACCCTAAGTTGCTTGTAGACAGCCTCCACTCAATGGGCGGCAGACTCATGCTGTCAGTATGGTCTAAGGTGGATGGTAACTCCGAAGTAGGACGTGAGGCACAGTCGAAGGGATATTATATACCGGGTACTACATGGATAGACTTCTTTAACAAGGATGCCGCTTCATTCTATTGGGACAACTTCAGCAGCAAGTTGCTCAAGCCTTACGGAATAGACTGCTGGTGGCAGGACGCTACTGAGCCGGAGAATGATGATCTCGTCGGCAGACGCATAGACGGAGGCAAGACGTGGGGTGAGGTATACCGCAATGTGTACCCTAACTTCGTGAGCTGTGTGGTATACGAGGGCAGTCGCCGCGACATGCCTGAGCACAGGACGATGATACTCACGCGCAGTGGTGCGCCGGGCATACATAGGTACGGCTCGTTCCTATGGTCGGGCGATGTAGGCCATGACTGGCAGACACTACGCTATCAGCTCACCGCAGGTCTCGGACTGATGGCGGCAGGTCATCCATGGTGGACATACGATGCAGGAGGATTTTTCCGTCCGTATGGCCAGTATCAGGACAAGGCATATCATGAGCGATTCCTCCGTTGGTTGCAGCTGGCTACGTTCCTTCCAATGATGCGTGTACATGGGTATATGACAGATACAGAGTTCTGGAGGTTTGGCGAAGATGTAGAGCGTGAAGCCAAACGACAGTTGCAGTTGAGATATAGTCTTATACCTTATATATATAGTACCTGTTATAAGGTCACCAAGGGCAGCACCATGATGAGGCCACTGGTCATGGACTATGCTGATGACCCTAAGACACTTGCGGTCGACGACCAGTATATGTTTGGTCAGTCCATACTCGTAGCACCAATACTTCAGCCATCGGTAGCAAGTCGTAAGGTCTATCTGCCTAAGAATGATGGCGGCTGGTATACTCTCGATGGCAGCAAGAGATACGCTCGTTCGGCTCATGACGTAGAGGTGGCGACATCCATCTCAGAGATACCTGTATTTGTACGTAGCGGTAGTATCATACCTTTTGCTCCTCAGATGCAGACTACAGCAGGGTACAAGCCAGATACGCTGACCATTCGTGTATATCCTGGCAACAATGCGTCATTCACTCTGTATGAGGATGAGG
>JAZLKQ010000009.1:0-4558 GCA_045597745.1 Bacteroidaceae bacterium
TGGTTCAATCCTCAAGGCTGAGACTAAGAAGATCCCTATGTTCGACTTCGAGGTTCCAACAGCTCTTCCAAACGTTAACCCAGCTATCCTTGACCCACGCGATACTTACGCTGAGGCATCTATCTGGGAAGAGAAGGCTAAGGATCTTGCTGGTCGTTTCATCAAGAACTTCGCTAAGTACACTACTAACGAGGCTGGTAAGGCTCTCGTTGCTGCTGGTCCTCAGCTCTAATCAACAGCTACAGCAAGATGCGGTGTATGCCATACATACATTGCATGACAACAATAAAGGCGGCAATCTCACTTCGAGGTTGCCGCCTTGCTTTGCTTTATACTAATTGCCTCCTGATTAGAGCAAGTGATGACATATACGTATGATAAAGCATGTTGGCGTCCCTATCTGCTTGCTCATGCGTATGCGCACGCACGTACTTATTATATTATATATATAGAGAAACAATAATTATATATAGAGAAAAATAGAGTGATACTGCACGTCATTAGTGTTAAAAAGATACGTACGTGTGCAAATACTTGTTGTTGACGTTTGGCAATATCGAAATTAAGTACTTACTTTGTGGTCATTACGAATATAAGCAAAGAACTACTAACTAATCACAAAACTTTATTACGCATGAGGAAAATCTACTCTTTTCTCGGAGCAATGGCATGTGTAGCTGCAAGTGCTACAGCGCAGTCATTGCCAAACGCTGTATGGACATGCGACTTCGAAGGTGTATCAACCGTTGCTGACATTGCTGGTGCAGAGATGTTAGGCAAAGGCGAATTTCGTAAGTCTACACTCGACAACTTTGGAACCTATTACCTCAACAACCCATTGGGAGAAGGTTCGTATCACAACAACTACCTTCTCATCAAGACATCAGCATTTGTCGACTGCTATGCAAAGAGCAATGAGACACTGTCTATAGCATTCTGGCTCAACGCTTCAGAATCAGAGAAGCAGACGTATCCAGGCACTTATGGCGCATACTGGTCTTGCAACTTCTCTGCATACAGCAGTGCAAATAGTTACAAGACATGGTCTTGGCCTATGATGTCTGCTCGTGACCGTGGCACACTTCAGATTAACTGTAATGGATGGAGTGACTATACTCCAGAGGAGAACGTCTTAGGCGTTAACGCGGAATCTACTGCTTGGCATGTTACCAAGATGGTGGATAGCGGTGAGGTGGATACTGACGGCAACCCTGTCATGGTACCTTCTGACTTTGACGCTAATTGGCACTATGTGGTATTTACATTCAACGGGCTCAATGCCAAGTATTATGCAGACGGTGTGCTTCTCAACGAATGGAATGCTACTAACAACAACTACTCTTTCCCATCTGTAATGAACGCTCTTGACCTCGTATGCCTTGGTGACGGTGGTCCTTTCTGGAACGATGCATCACCAACATTCGCTTACGATGACATAAGCATTTACTCTACTGTGCTTGAGCCAGACCAGATGGAGCTCATCATGAACATTAAGAATGGCAACATAGGTGATGATGAGCGTCTTGCTATTGCAAAGAGCCAGCTCGAACTCGCTATCAACGAGGCTTCCAACTTCCAGGGAGATGTATCTGACGCAGGCTTTACAACTCTTGCAGGCGATTTCGGCGATTACATCATGGAGATAGATCCTGAAAACTATACATCAGTTGAAGATATCAACAAGGCTATCGCTGACATCACAGCAGAACAAGCTAAGGTTAATGATGTAGTAAATGCCTATAAAGTTGCAATCAAGGAAATAGAACTTGATGAAATATTCTGCAACGAGACAGTATATGCAGGTGCGGAAGCATTCAGTGAAGCTATCTCTTCTGCAAAGAGCGCTATCAGCGACCCTACATCTACATCAACCATCAATTCTGCAATGGAAGCACTTGATGTCGCAAAGGCTGATTACCTCTTCACTCAGGTAATACCAGAAGATGGCAAGGGTATTGACGTGACTAAGATGATACAGCATCCTTGGTTCTGTCAGCCAGATGCAGAGCCAACAGTAAGTGAGACAGAAGGCATCAACTATACAGTAAGTGCACCTGGAGACTATCTCACATCTGCAGGATGGACATTCTACACTACGCTTACAGCCAACAAGGACCTCACTACTTACTATACAAACGGTCTTACTACAGCCAACCTCTTCCATGACTCTACTGTTAGCGGAGCTGTGCTCGACATACATCAGGCAATCAAGAACCTCAAGCCTGGCTATTACTCAGTAAGTGCTCTCATCTCATCTACTTCTGCTCCTACTGATGACCACCTTTACGCTACTGCTGATGGTGTGACAAAGGTATCGGCAACTTCTACCATCTCTACATGGGACGGTAAGGACGCATGGGAGACTCTCACTACTGACAAGGTACGTGTAGGCGAAGACGGCACGCTCACTATTGGCGCCACAGCCACTACAGATGGCACCCAGTACAAGGGATGGTTCTGCGTGACGAACTTCCAGCTCACTTATTACGGAACAGACATTGACCTTGCAGAAGATGTCAAGGCAAAGAGTGAAGAGGCTGAGAACATCATTGCAGAGCTCATACTTGCAGGCGATAAGTCTAAGGCAAATTCAGGCTACGAGACAATCAAGTCTTCAAGTGATTCAGACTACGACAAGGTATCTCAGCTCACCGACCTCATCAAGGCAGTAAAGGAATGTGTAGCTACAGAGAAGGCATTTACTGCATACGAAGACATCAGCAATAAGGCTTCTGATGCCGAAGATCCTGATGTCAAGACTATATACAAGAATGGTGCAAAGGATATCTATGATGCACTTGTAGCAGATGATGCAACAGTAGATATACTTCCTGGACTCAATACACTCTATGCTTCATACGTATCATACGTATCAAAGGTTGAGGCTGCAAAGGCTTGGGGTACAACTGCTGTTACAGCAGAGGTCAACTCACAGGTCGCATCAATCAGCGGTGCTACAGCAGAGTCTCTTGATGCTAACAAGGCAAAACTCATTGATATCATGAAGTCATCAATAAGCGAGTTTGCAGCTTCAGAATCTAATCCAAAGGACATCACAGGCATCGTGGCAAACCCTTCATTTGACGGCGACTCTGATGCTGGTTGGACTATCGATGCAGATCATGCCAACTGGTACTCAGAATGTGAGTTCTTTGAGAGGAGGTTCAATATCTATCAGACCATCAGCGGTCTTCCTGCAGGAAGCTACCGCATAGAGGTACAGGGATTCTACCGTGATGGAGGTCGTGATGAGGCAGTAAATCATTACAACGCTATCAACGAAGAAACTGGCGAGAACTTATTTATCGCCAATGCTTCACTCTATGCCAATACAGTGACTTCTCCACTCATGTCTCTCGGTGCTTCGTATGTAGTAGGTGATGTGCCAACTACACATGCAGACGGTAGTACATACGCATGGTATCAGCCAAACCCTGATGCAGAGCTCACAGAACTCGTGTCTTATCCTGATGGCATGAATGCGGTGCAGTACTGTTTTGACAACGGCAAGTATGCTGGCAACTATGTAAATGTCGTAATCGCAGAGGGTGAAGACCTTACATTTGGTATCAGCAAGAGCTCGACAATAGCATACGACTGGGTTATATTCGACAACTTCAAGCTCTTCTATCTTGGTACAGATGCTCCAACAGGCATTGGCTGCATACCAGGTATCACTGGTAATGCTACAGCTGTGGAATATTACACTCTCGGCGGTATACGCGTTGCTGCTCCTGTCAAGGGCGTCAACCTCGTCAAGATGAGCGACGGCACAGTCAAGAAGGTCATCAAGTAAGATAATGCAATCCATAAGGAGCGGGAAAGTGTACATTCACCTTCCTGCTCCTATTGTTTGTGCAATTATGCATTTATAGACATCATCATCTCTGATTATTGTTTTACTCAAAAGAGATTCGTACTCACAAAACTCGCAAACTGAATACACTCACAAACTGACAACTTATTCCACCATGTTACTACCATACTATAACGAGGGCCTGATAGAGGCTGGATGCGATGAGGCAGGCAGAGGATGCCTTGCAGGTAGCGTCTATGCGGCTGCCGTGATACTTCCTTCTGACTACCACAATGACATGCTCAATGACTCCAAACAGCTTAGTGCCAAGCAGAGATATGCTCTACGCGAACAGATAGAACGTGACGCTATAGCATGGAACGTGGGCATCGTGACTGCCCAAGAGATAGATGAGATGAATATCCTACGTGCGAGCATTACCGCTATGCACCGTGCTGTAGACGGACTTAAGGTGCGTCCACAGGCACTTATTATAGATGGCAACAGATTCTATAAGTATCAGGACTTGCCCCATACAACAATCGTCAAGGGTGACGGCAAGTACCTGTCTATCGCAGCCGCATCTATATTGGCAAAGACCTATCGTGACGACTACATGAAGCAGTTGCATGAAGAATACCCTTACTACGGATGGGATAGAAATGCGGGATATCCTACCAAGCAGCATCGCAAGGCAATAGCAGAGCATGGGGTGACTCCATATCACCGCATGACATTCAATCTGCTCGGTGACGGGCAACT
>JAZLKQ010000010.1:0-10235 GCA_045597745.1 Bacteroidaceae bacterium
CTAAGATGATGAACGGTATCGGTGGTTCTGGTGACTTCGAACGTAACGCATTCCTCAGCATCTTCACTTGTCCTTCTGTTGCAAAGGGCGGCATGATCTCATCAATCGTACCTTTCTGCTCACACATCGACCACACGGAGCACGACGTCAATATCATTGTGACAGAGCAGGGTGTCGCTGACCTCCGTGGCAAGAGCCCAGTCGAGCGTGCCAAGGCAATCATAGACAATTGTGCTCACCCAGACTATAAGCAGTTGCTCTGGGATTATCTCAAGATCTCTCAGACAGGCCAGTCTTGTCACAACCTCGCAGCTACTCACTCATTCCACGACACATTTATCAAGGAAGGTGACATGCGCAAGGTCAATCTTGCAAAGTTCGCATAAGCATTTGCACATCATAATATATATCCCCGTCTCCTTGACACGAAGAAGGAGGCGGGGATAAATTCATAACACACGACTATATGCGTTTTATATCTTGGAATGTAAATGGACTCCGTGCATGTGCCGGCAAGGGATTTGCGGAGAAGTTTCTTGAACTTGATGCTGATGCCTTCTGCCTGCAGGAGACAAAGATGCAGGCAGGTCAGCTCGACCTGGAGTTTCCCGGCTACAAGTCTTACTGGAACTATGCAGACAAGAAAGGCTACTCCGGCACAGCTATATATACCAAGCATGAGCCTCTGTCGGTAACATACGGGCTTGGCATAGACGAGCACGATCATGAGGGACGTGTCATCACTCTCGAGATGGACGAATACTATCTCGTGACAGTATATACTCCCAACAGTCAGGATGGCCTCAAGCGTCTCGACTACCGCATGAAGTGGGACGACGACTTCAGGTACTATCTGGAGAGGTTGGACGAGAAGAAACCTGTCATAGTATGTGGCGACATGAATGTGGCACACAAGGAGATAGACTTGAAGAATCCTAAGACCAACCACATGAATCCCGGCTTTACGGACGAAGAGCGCGAGAAGTTTACCCTACTTCTTGAGTCTGGCTTCACGGACACTTACCGTCATTTCTATCCCGACGAGGCGGGTGCATACTCATGGTGGTCATATAGATTTCATGCCAGAGAGAAGAATACGGGGTGGCGCATAGACTATTTCCTCTGTTCCTCACGCCTAAGCGACCGCCTCGTCACAGCCAAGATACATGCGGACGTGATGGGGTCTGACCATTGCCCTGTAGAGGTGGAAGTATTCTTGTGATAAGGATTACAATAAAAAAAGGTGGAGACGATTGCCTCCACCTTTTTTTATTGCCATAGTCAGTTGATTAGTTGATAGCAGACTCGAGGTCAGCACCAGCCTTAAACTTAACCACCTTCTTAGCTGGGATAGTGATGCTTTCCTTTGTACGTGGGTTGATACCTGTGTGTTCTGCTCTTTCAGATACGGCAAATGTACCGAAACCTACGAGAGCGAGCTTGTCGCCTGCCTTCAATGTCTCTGCAACAGCTTCGATTGCAGCGTCAATAGCCTTCTTTGCGTCAGCCTTTGTTATTCCTGCCTTGTCAGCAACTGCATTAACGAGTTCACTTTTGTTCATTGCAATTGATATTTTAAAATGTTAACACTAAAATTGTTTTCTCATGATACCGGCATAACATATAGGTCATGGCACTCGTCATGAGTGCAAAACGCTTTATATTAGCCACTTTGGACGCAAATATATATGTTAATTCGCAATCAACAAACAAAATGATTAAAAAAAAGTTGAAAAATGCATAAAATCAGAGTATTTGTTTGGTATTTTAGATTATATGCAATAAAAAAACTAATTTTGCAGTCTCTATTAATGAACAAATGCAAATCGTACGTTGTACGTTGAATAACAAGCAAATTATGAATCTAAACATCCCACCAGTAGTAAAGACTCTATTGATAGCAAATGTCGTGGTGTTTGCTTTGAGCGAGCTGCTCAACTTGGCAGGCATTATTAATCTTGAAGCGTTTTTTGCTCTCTTCTACTTCAAGAGCCCTCTCTTCATGCCGTTCCAGTTTGTCACATACATGTTTATGCATGGTGGATTCTCCCATCTGTTCTTCAACATGTTTGCGCTGTGGATGTTCGGCAACACCATTGAGAGATATTGGGGAAGCAAGTATTTCCTGATATATTATATGGTATGCGGCATTGGTGCAGGCATTATACAAGAGATTGGTCAGATGACAGGTCTTATCAATCCTGGTGCCATGACTATTGGAGCGTCAGGCGCTGTGTATGGAGTGCTACTGGCGTTTGGCATGACATTCCCTAACGAGAAGATATTTATCATACCTATCCCGATACCTCTCAAGGCGAAGTACTTTGTGATGATATATGTCGCCATAGAGCTCTTCCTCGGTTCCAGCTCTAATGACAACGTCGCCCACTATGCACATCTTGGAGGTATGCTGTTTGGCCTTATCCTGATATTGTACTGGAGGGCAAGAGCCAAGAAGAGAGCTGCTTCTGGCAGTTACAACGGCTGGACATCTTCAAGTACTACAAATACTTACGACAAAGGCAAGGGTGGCATGTTTGGCGGTCTGAAGAATGCCTTTGGAGGAGAGAAGAAACCAAAGATGAAAGTCACTTATACCTCAGCATCGACCGAGCGCGAGCGCAACTATGAATACAACGCACGCAAGAAGAGCGAGGCGGAGGAGATAGACCGTATACTGGACAAAGTACGCCAGAATGGATATACTAATCTCACGGAAGAGGAGAAACGCAAACTGTTTGACGCAAGCAAGAGATAAGAGTGCAATCAGAGAAGTCGATTGATTGGAGAATGAAGAAGTTTCTGACATACTTGTTTTTATCAATCAATGCTTTCACGATAGCAGGTATGCTATTGTGCGCATATTCCACGCTATTGCATCCACACTTTCATCCCAACTGGTCATATTTAGGGTTGGCATTTCCAGTATTTGTGGTTGCAAACGTGTTCTTTGTATTGTTTTGGCTTGTGTTCAAGTGGCGGCTTGCAAGCGTACCGCTTGTAGGCATGTTGCTTTGTGCAGGAAGCATAAGGACCTACTCCCCTATCAACTTCTTTGAAGATGTGCCTAAGGACAACGATGTCATCAAGTTCATGTCGTTCAATGTGTTTAAGCTTGGACACAACAAGGAGGAATGGAAAGACAACAAGGCTATAAAGTACCTTATAGACAGTCATTGCGACATAGTATGCATACAGGAAGGAGAACATCTTGGAGCGTCTGCCATAAGCGACCTTTTGAGGGACGAATACCCATATATACAGACGGGCACATCTAAGCGCACATTTCTTGCCATACTGTCTAAATTCCCAATCATTGAGTCCGACACGATACATATAGAGTCTAAGACAAACGCCTGTGTATACTATAAGCTGCTCAGAGGCAATGACACAATACTTGTCATCAACAATCATCTGGAGTCTTATGGATTCAATTCGGAGGAGAAGGAGAACTACAAGGCTTTGATTAGAGATCCAGAGAATGAAGCATCAGAAGCTAATCTGCTGGAGTTGACGGACAAGCTCGTACGTGCCAATAAGGTGAGAGCATTTCAGGCAGATGCGGTAGAGGCGTTTGTCAAGGATATGAACAAACGGTACCGATATGTCGTGTCGTGCGGAGACTTCAACGATCCTTCCATATCGTACGTGCACAACAAGATGACCGAGACACTCTCTGACGCTTATACGCTCTCAGGCAATGGACCTGGCATCTCTTATCATAAGGCGGGCATGTACTTCAGGATAGACAACATACTGGTCAGCGATGACATCAAGCCGTACCATGCATACGTGGACAACAATATGCAGGAAAGCGACCATTATCCTATCATCTGTTGGCTCAAACTTATAAAATAAGGTGCAAATAGTGGGCAAAACACATTATTTATATACCATAACATTAAACAATTCCATATTATTTACTCTTAAAAGTGAAAAAAACACTATATTTGCAAACTTGAAATGCTGTGGCACGCCGTTTGTACACGTACGAAAGTATGGCAAGAGCCGTAGAATGCGGCAAAACTATTGAATGAAACAAAACAATTAAATCAATATTATAAACAATTAATCAAAATGCAAAACAAAGGATTTGTAAAGCTTATCGCTGTGCTCCTTACATTGGTTTGCCTTTTCTATCTTTCTTTCTCTGTCGTTACAACTGTAGTTGAGAACGAGGCAGACAAGATTGCTAAGGCTGACTCAATCGAAGGTCCAGCAAAAGCTGAGGCGTATTTGGACTCATTGAGTTCAAATCCATTCTACCTCGGTAGCTACAATCTTAAGCAGTGTCGTGAGACTGCCATTGGTCTTGGTCTTGACCTTAAGGGCGGTATGAACGTCATCCTTGAGGTATCAGTACCAGAGGTAGTTAAGACCCTTGCTGATCACAAGCAGGATCCTGCATTCGTTAAGTCTGTAGATGAAGCTCAGAAGCAGGCTATCGAGAGTCAGGATGATTTCATCACACTTTTTGTCAAGGCTTATAAAAAGAATGCGCCTAACGGCAAGTTGGCGTCAATCTTTGCGACCCAGCAGCTCAAGGGCAAGGTCAACACTAACAGCACTGACAGCGAGGTAGAAAGAGTGCTCCGCGAGGAAGTAGATGCTGCCGTTGACAACTCGTTCAACGTGCTCCGTACTCGTATCGACCGCTTTGGTGTTGTTCAGCCAAACCTCCAGAAGATTGAAGGTCAGTCTGGTCGTATCATGGTTGAGCTTCCAGGTATCAAGGAGCCAGAGCGTGTACGTAAGCTCCTTCAGGGTAGCGCAAACCTTGAGTTCTGGGAGACATACGACACTCAGGTTGCACTTCCTTACCTCAACCAGCTCAACACTGCACTTCGCAATGGCGCTGCACCTGAAGAGGTTGTTGCAGAAGAGGTAGCAGACTCTACTGCTGCTCCTGCTGACTCTGCCGCTACAGCAAAGGCTGATGTAGCTCAGAAGGCTGACTCTACAAAGAGCGACTCTTCTAAGAAAGCTACAGACATCCTTGCTCAGGTATCATCAGAAGATGACGCTGCAGCCAAGAAGACATCTGCCAAGGCTGCTACAGAAGCTGCTAAGAAGGAAAACCCACTCTTCTCTATCCTTCAGCCTGTACAGGGTAATGCAGGATGTGTAGTTGGTTATGCCCTCGCTGCAGATACAGCAGAGATCAATCGTCTTGTCACTTCAGAGATTGCAAAGCAAGTACTTCCTGCAGAACTCTCACTCAAGTGGGGTGTTAAGGCAGAAGACAAGGCTGGCAAGGTGTTTACTCTCTATGCTATCAAGAAGAACGGCACTTCAGGTCGTGCTCCACTCGAAGGTGAAGTCGTTATCGAGTCAAAGGACGAGTTTGACCAGTACGGCAACCCTTGCGTAAGCATGAAGATGAATACTGAAGGTGCTCGTAAGTGGGCTGCCCTCACAGAGGCTAACGTCAACCACGCCATCGCTATCGTTCTCGACGGACTCGTATACAGTGCTCCTAACGTTAATGGTAAGATCGAAGGTGGTAGTTCACAGATTACAGGTCACTTTACAACTAATGATACTAAGGACCTTGCCAACGTGCTTGCATCTGGTAAGATGCCTGCACCTGCAACTATCGTTCAGGAGGATATCGTAGGTCCATCACTCGGTGCTGAGTCTATCCAGGCTGGTTTCATCTCATTCATCATCGCGTTCATCATCCTGATGATATACATGTGTATGATGTACGGATTCAAGGCTGGTATGGTAGCAAACGGTGCTCTTGTCCTCAACTTCTTCTTCACTATCGGTATCCTTACTTCACTTCAGGCAGCCCTCACAATGAGTGGTATTGCCGGTATGGTGCTCACACTCGGTATGGCTGTCGATGCTAACGTGCTTATCTACGAGCGTACTAAGGAAGAAATCAAGTCGGGCAAGAACCTCAAGAATGCAATCACTGCTGGTTACAGCAATGCACTCTCTGCCATCCTCGACTCTAATATCACTTCTATCATCACTGGTATCATCCTCTTCTACTTCGGTACAGGTCCTATCAAGGGATTCGCCACTACATTGATCATCGGTATCATCTGCTCTGTCTTTACTGCAGTGCTCCTCACTCGTATTGTATTTGAGTACAACTTGGACCGTAACAAGTGGCAGAACCTCACATTCACTACAGGCATATCAAAGAACCTCATGCAGAATACTAAGGTTAACTTCATGGGTTCATACAAGAAGTCATTTATCGGCTTCGGCATAGGTCTCTTGGCATGTATCATCTCATTTGCAGTTCGTGGTCTCAACCCTTCTATCGACTTCACAGGTGGACGCAACTTCAAGGTAGAGTTCGCTAAGGAAGTACAGGCTAAGGAGGTAGAGGCAGCTCTTAAGGACAAGATCGCAACTCTTCAGAAAGCTGCTGGTGACGATAGCAATGTATCTGTATCTGTTATTGCTCTCGGTACTGACGGCAAGAACTTGCGAGTCTCTACTAACTACCGTATCAAGGAGTCAAGTGCAGACGTAGATGCTGCTATAGAGCAGATACTTTACGAATCATTCACTGAGCAGGGTCTCCTCGACAAGTCAGTAACACTCGACAACTTCATCGACCGTGACAATCGTGTAGGTGGTTCTATCATCAGTTCACAGAAGGTAGGTCCATCAATCGCAGAAGACATCACATACGGCGCTATCATCTCTGTGATACTCGCCCTCATAGCAATCTTCTTCTACATCCTGATACGTTTCCGCAATGTGGCATTCTCTGTAGGTTCAGTCATTGCACTTACACTCGATACACTCCTCATCATCGGTATGTATTCAGTATGTCACGGATGGATCGGATTTACACTTGAGGTAGACCAGACATTCATCGGTGCAGTCCTCACAGCTATCGGTTACTCTATCAACGACAAGGTGGTAATCTTCGACCGTATCCGTGAGAACCTCGGTCTCTATCCAAAGCGTGCGTTGAACGACCGTCAGCGTCTCTTCAATGACTCACTCAACAGCACACTCGCACGTACAATCAATACTTCTGTATCTACACTCATCGTGTTGCTCTGTATCTTCATCTTCGGTGGTGACAGCATCCGTAGCTTCGCATTTGCAATGATACTCGGTGTATTGATCGGTACAACATCATCACTCTTCATCGCTGCTCCTACAGCTTACCTCGTACTTGGTAAGACTATCAAGGAGACTCCAGACGAAGAGCCTGCTAAGTAAGTAACATATACTTATCATAAAACGTAAATCGCAGTGAAGACACATTCTTCACTGCGATTTCTTTATATGTAGCGGTTTGACAATCAAATAGTGTTATTTGTTGCTAATGCCTGTAACCGTATATTCCAAACTACATGACCGGACGTTTAAGTCAACATGACCGGACGTATTATTATTTTTTGGCACAGCGAATAGTATTCTTTATTCTTTGACCACGAATTTCTCGAATAAAACGAATGTGGTTGCATTCGTACTATTCGTTCTATTCGTGGTCTTTATATTATTCGACCACGATTTTTTTTCGAATGTGGATGTATTCGTTTAATTGGATTCGTCGAGCTAAAGGTTCGTGTTCTTTTTATATTTAGTACCAAAAAGCATACTGTCGCTATAATACGAGTATACTCTCGTTACCCATATTCATAAGCAAGTCGAAGATGCTGAGGTTAGGGATAAATCCATGTTTTTGCTGAAACACCTGATAATATGGTTTGGCAACGAATCCCTCATCTGTATGGAAGTCTACTTTGGGAGATATGGAATGGCGGTAGTCACGCTCAAAAGCCTCAAAATCGGCTTTATATTCCGTTGTACGGGCTTTTGACGGCTGCACGTCCATCAGTTCACAACACTTGTCAAGAAGCGCCTCGTTAAGGTCTATGAGATACTTCCACTTGCGCTCGTAGAATGGACGAAAGTCATCCTGATAGTATTCGAAGAAAGGGCTGTTGTAATACGAAGCTTCAAATGCCTGCCAATGCTGGTGCTGCCAGTCCAGATGATAACTTACCTGTACGTCCTTCATCTGCTGCTTTGCACCATTGGCAGCCTTCACTATAGGCACAGTCAAAGACAAGGGACCGTTAGGCGAGTCAATGACACACCTGTTACGATATGTCTGCTTGACGTAGTTGTCACATACCTCAATAAAGCTGCTGTCGTGCGACAGCAGCTTACTTATATATTGTATAGGTGGGAGATATGCAGAAGTGAGATATGCTATCATTTCTTCAGTACCGCTTCTACCTGTTCGCTAATTGCCTTCATGCCAGCTATCGATGGATGCCCCCACTGCTTGTCGATATCATGCAACAGTATGTGCTCCACCCCATAATGCTCACATACCACACGCTCTGTCTCCGTCACCTCAGGCTTGAGTTCTGAGTTGCATATATTGACGATGCGGGCATTAGGATAGTTCTTCTTCAGATAACTTATCATCAGACAAAACGCAGGACGGAAGCTATACAAGTCTGCACGTGTCCATCCCTCCCACTGATATTCGCCGATAGGAGCGCCCGCCCAGCTGTCGTTAGTACCGCCAAGTATCAGGATGATGTCAGGATTGCCGAGGTTAGGCATACGTGTGATAAAGGCACGGTCAGAGTAGTCCTCCTTGCGATAGCCCGTATAGCACACCGTAGAACCAGAGAACGAGTTATTCTTCTCCAGCGCATAACCCATATCCTTGATGACGATATTCCACCAAGTCTGTTCAGGTTCTTTCACGTCATTGTTCTTCTCCTTGCCACCGCCATCAGTGCCGTTGTACCAGCATAGATTCCATGATGGGCTAACAAGTCCGCCGTATGTAGAGTACGAGTCTCCGAGGATAGACACCTTCTTCTGTGCAGATGCAGAGATGGCAAACACAGTAAGGATGAGAATCAACAGTTTAGTTTTCATAACAATTTCGTTTTAATGTTGTTAATATGATGATTATCGCAATGGCCCTTTGGAGTTAGGGGGCTTTTACACATCAAAGAGGTTGCCCATGCCGCTCTTATCATTTGGATTGACGTATGGCGAACGTCCGAGATGCTTGTATGCCAGTTCCGTCACCTCACGACCACGAGGAGTGCGCTTGATAAATCCCTCCTTGATGAGATAAGGTTCATAGACTTCTTCGAGAGTACCGGAGTCTTCGCCAATGGCTGTTGCAATGGTACCTACACCTACAGGTCCGCCCTTAAACTTGTCTATGATAGTCACGAGTATCTTGTTGTCAATCTCATCAAGACCATACTTGTCAATATTGAGAGCCTCGAGAGCTATGTGAGCTATCCTGGTATCTATGGTACCATTGCCCTTGACCTGGGCGAAGTCACGTACACGACGGAGGAGCGCATTGGCAATACGTGGCGTACCTCGCGAACGTCCCGCTATCTCGCCTGCAGCGTCGAAGTCGCATGGTACACCGAGCAGCTGAGCCGAACGCAGTATGATGGTGCGCAGTATAGATGCGTCATAATACTCCAGATGCAGATTGATGCCAAATCGTGCACGCAGTGGAGCGGTAAGCAATCCGCTACGTGTAGTGGCACCTACGAGGGTAAAGGGGTTGAGGTCTATCTGTATGCTACGAGCCGCCGGACCCTTGTCTATCATTATATCTATACGATAGTCCTCCATGGCTGAGTAGAGATATTCCTCCACTACAGGCGACAGACGATGTATCTCGTCGATAAAGAGGACGTCGTTAGGTTCGAGAGAAGTAAGTATGCCGGCGAGGTCGCCAGGCTTGTCAAGTACAGGACCTGACGTCACCTTGAAGCCCACGCCCAGTTCGTTGGCAATGATATTGGACAGCGTTGTCTTGCCAAGTCCCGGAGGACCATGCAGCAACGTATGGTCGAGAGGCTCGCCCCTGTACTTGGCAGCCTCCACAAATATCTGCAGATTCTCCACCACCTTGCTCTGTCCGCTGAAGTCTCCGAAGCGCAGAGGACGCAGTGCGTTCTCAAAGTCCTTGTCCTTCGACGTCATCTTCTGCTGCTCACGTATGTCAAAATCTTCCATAAGGAAATGTCCGTTCGTATATGTTGTTATGATTGTAAATGCAAAGATATGATATTTTGCTTGATAGTACAAACTAATGCCAAACAATCTATTGTGGGAATATATTTGACAAAAACATTAATAACAGATTTTATAACCTACAAAGCATTCCTAACGTCAATATCATTGGTGACAATATACAATTAGGCACATAATCCATTGTCATTGCCATCAGCATACTCCTCCCCTAAAGTAGGGGA
>JAZLKQ010000011.1:0-3839 GCA_045597745.1 Bacteroidaceae bacterium
ACTCACTTCCTATTCGTGGTTTGTAATCATAAGAATCTTTCCCATTGTATGTTTTCGGATTGTTTGGCCCCGTATAACTAGTACCAAATAAGTTTCGATGTAGAGTTTGTGCATTGACACAATCATCATCTACTCCAGTGAAGATGTCAGTATTATTTATGCTTATAGGAGTGTGACTACTAACTGCGTTACCACTCGCATCAAGTACTAAACCTTGTGTGTTTCTTTCTCTGTCAACATCGTTGAAAAATACGTATCCTTCTCGTTCATAACCATCGTTCAATCTTGTCACCCCAGAATTAGTACCATATATTTTTTCTATATCTGCATCGCAAAACACTTGTCTATCATAATAAATTTCAGTAACATCATTAACACTTCGTTGCACCCAGTCATTTCCATCTGGATCGACCAGTTTCACAGGATTATTAGCGCAGTACACATACGCTCCCACATTAGGGTACTTCTCGGCCATACGATCCACACCATACCACATGGTCAGCCTTGAGTCATAGTACCTGGCTCCATAATAGTACAGTCCAGTTTCCTCGTCGAACTCCTTTGCGTTGAAGAGGTACGGCGAGTTCCAGACGTTGTTGCGCTCCTCGATGAATACCTCACCGTATGGGACGTACTCGATGTGCTGTACCACCTCACCCTCGGTATTCGTGATGAAGCTTGAGCTGCCCAGATGGTCAGGGTGGTAGAAGAACTGGTACTTCTCATAGCTGTCGCCCTGCTGGAAGTTGTCCTTGAGGCCTGCCGACTTGTTGCCAGACTTCGCCTGCGCCCTCGCTGCCTTCAGCATGGCTCCCTCAAGGCTGCCGTCGACATCCGAGAAGCCCCTGCCGTCAACGTAGTCGTTGTTGTCTGCGCCGTTGTACGGCACGTCGAAGTGTGCGAAGTTGTCCCTGATGACCTGCTGCTGCTGCGCGTACTTGGTCTTGTAGTCCACCTTCGGTCCGTCACTCTCGCTGCCAGCGTACTCTATTCGTCTAGGGTCTGAGCCGTAGCTCTCAAGGTCTCCTATCTTCGAGACAATCCTCTGGCTGCCGATGTAGATATGCTTCGTGTATCGTCCTCCCTGGCTTGCTACAAGGTACGGACTCACGTAGAGCGAGAACTTGGCCGTGTTGGTCATGCCGCCCGCAAACTCCGCATTCACGAACATGGCGGCATTCTCCCCGCTGGTCTTCACCGTGCGCTCACCGCTCGCATCGTACCAGTAGCTTGTCACGAAGCCGTTGTCGTCACTTGCCGTCAGGCGGTTCTCCTCGTCCCACCTGAGCTTTCTCTCGCTCGCGTTAGGTGTTGTCTGTCCGTCTCTCTTGGTCCTTGAGGTATTGACGAATATGAGGTTGCCGTTGGCATCGTACTCGTAGGCATGGCTGTTTATAACCTTCGATTCGTCTGTCACCGTCTCTGCCCTGTAGTTGATGTCGTCCACGCCTGCGAGCTGGAAGTGTCTGCCCTCATCGCCGCAGTATGTGTACGTGAGGTCGTAGCCTGCGCTGAGCGAGCCGTCGAACTGCACGCCTGTCTGAGAGAGGTGCTGGCTCTTGCCCGTTACGCGGTGCATGTTGTCGTATGTCATCTTCAGGGTATACGAAGCGCTCTTGCCGTCGCTGCCAGCGTAGGTGCCTGTGGCTCCAGTGAGTCTGTAAAGAGCATCGTATTCATACGAGTGCTGCATGTTGCCGCCAAGTCTGCCTGCCTCAGGAAGCTTCGCGCCGTTGGCGACGCCCAGCACGTTGCTCACGGCATCGTAGGTGTAGGTGTGGTCCATTATGGCGCTGCCGCCGGCGCTTACCTTGAGGTTCTCCAGTCTCGTGCGAAGCCTGTCGTAAGTGTATGTGGTCTCAGTGCCGTTGCCGTACTTGAGATATGTGCGCTGTCCGAACTTGTCGTAGCCCATGTGGCTGACATAGTCGTAGCCGTATGACTTGTATCCGCTGACCTTCACCAGCTGACCTCCGTTGTCGTACGAGTATGTCACCTTCTCCTCGTCAGGATATATCATCTCCATGAGCCTGTTCTGGCTGTCGTAGCTCCACTGCGTGACGTATGTGGCTATGGCCTGGTTAGGTACGATGAGTGTCCTGCGCGTCTTGGTCACCTCTCCCATGCGTCCGTAGTAGTATTCGGTGGCTCCCGTGCCGTCCTCCATGAGCTCAAGGCGGCCGATGCGGTTGTGCGATGCGTTGCGTCCGCCGTAATAGTATCTCACGTTGTTCTCAGGGTGGTCTGGGTAGCTGATGCCTGTGAGTCGGTGATGGTCGTAGTCGTATGTTATGGTCTTGCCGCTCTTGGCGAGCTCAGCCGTCTGCTTGGAGATAACGTTGCCCAGCGCGTCGTAGGTGAAGGTGGTCCTGCCGCTTGCAGGGTGTATCACCTCGGTGCGGCGGTCGCCCATGTCGTAGACTGATGACGTGACGTTGCCCTCTGTGTCGGTCACCTTCACGAGGCGCTGTATGCCGTCGTACTCGAATGTCGTGGCTATGGCTCCGTCAGGTCCGCTGAGCTGAACAGAGCGCAGTGTCTTGCCGCTGCCGCTGGTGTAGGTGGCCTGTCTGCCGCCCATGGCATCGGTGACGGTGGTCACCATGGCGTGCATGTCCGTGGCAAGGGTGTATTCCGACCTGCTCACGCTGCCGTCGGGCAGTGTGACTGTCAGCTCTCGGTCGAGGATATCGTATGCCGTCACTGTAGGCTCCACATCGTCGAAGGCTGTGCTGAACGCCGTCTTCCGTCCCGTGGCCTCTTCTGTAGGATAGTAGGTCTTCACCACGCGGCCGAATGCGTCGTATACGTTGCGTCCGCTCACTATCATCACCTGTCTGCCCTGTGATGGCTTGCCTCCTGCAATCTCGGTGGTCACGCCGTCCTTCTTGACCTGTACAGGTCGTCCGAAGCCGTCGGTGAAGGTGACGGTCTCTATGTCGTCGTCAGGGTGCTGCACGTCATAGTGGCGCGTAACGGCGTATGCCGGAGCCGTGATGCCTGCCTGTGATGTCTGTGCCGTCGGGTGATAGTCGAACGCTATGGTGTATTCGGCTCCCGAGGCTATCTCATTAGGGGCGCGAAGCCTGGTTATGCGGCCGAGGTTGTCTATCTCGGTCTCGCAGTAGTAGTTGTTGATGTCGCGTCTCGTGAGGGCTATGCCGTAGCGGTAGTCGAAATCCTCATTCTCGCTGCGGTAGCCCCATGCGTCCTCCACACGCTCGGGATACATGTTCATCACCGGCTCGTAGCGGTACCTGTACCACATGCGCTCGCCCTTGCTGTTGGCCGGCAGTGTCTTCTGCGTTATGTTGCCGTAGCTGTCGTATGTGTAGTCGGTAATGGCCTCTCCGCCGTCAAGCTGCTGGGTGATGCGTGTTATATGGTTGGCATATTTGGTATCGTATGCCGCCGTCACATGATGGTAGAGCGTGCCGTCCGAGCCTGTGACACGCACATCTGCCGGCAGAGAGAGGATATGTCTGTCTCTGTCGCCTGTATACGTGACGGATGTCTCGTAGTCGTACGATCCCTGTCCGTCACTGCCCAGCGTGCCTTTGTCGCTGTAGCGGTATGCCTTCAGTTCTCCGTGCGATCCGCTGTTGGTGTGGTAGCTGTTCCATGCCTCCGACACTGTCATGTAGTCGCTGCCGCCCTCGTACTGCCTGCTGGCGGTATAGCGCAAAGGTGCGTAGGCCGATCCGCAGTCGCTGCTGTAGCCGTCCTTCTGTGTGAACGTGTAGCTGTCGTCGGTTGCAGTGAGGGCGTATGTGTAGTATTCGTTCTTAGTCTCAGAGAACCTGTTTCCTGCCGCATCTTCCACGGTGGTCAGAAGGATG
>JAZLKQ010000012.1:0-2090 GCA_045597745.1 Bacteroidaceae bacterium
GGCAGGTAGTCGTCCTGTGCGCATAGCATATATAGGTGACTCATATATAGAGGGCGACATCTTGACTTCCGAGCTTCGCAATCTTCTGCAGAGCAAGTACGGAGGACGTGGAGTAGGATTTCTCGATATTATCGCAGTCACGTCAAAGTTTCGTGCCACAGTACGTCAGCGTTGTGCAGGGTGGACTTGTCATGGACCTAACCAAGACTATCGCAATGGATGGAATGGCGCCATGGCAGGAGTCAATGGACGTTACTTCGTGCCTAATGGTACAGCGACTGTCAACATAGAAGCACAGAAAAGCATGTATGGCGATAAGTTGGGATCTGCAGATCGTATGATTGTCTATTATTCGGGAGACGAAGGCACTCAGGTGACGGGTTCGATAAATAAGGGCGAGCATGTGGTGATGAATCATCTTGCCTCAAGTCATGGTATATCAGCAGCGTCATTGGATGGCAATATCACAAGTTTTGAACTGAAAGTGACTGGTGGCGCCAACTCAAGATTCTACGGACTTGCGTATGAGAACAAGACGGGTATCTGTGTGGACAATCTCAGTATGCGAGGCAGTGACGGCTCGTATCTGGCTAAGATATCGCCTAACAATCTTGCGGGCTTCAATGCAATACGCCCATACGACTTGATCATTGTACACTTTGGCCTCAACGTGGCAAGTCCTGGACGTAAGGACTACTCCAACTATGTCGACAAGATGAAGGGTGCAATCAACAACTTGAGACATTCGTTCCCACGTGCCAGCATATTGGTGGTTAGCGTTGCTGACAGAGACAAGAAGGATGAGTATGGCAACTTGAAAACTATGCCTGGTGTGCGTGAACTGGTGCGCGATCAGCGTAAGCTGGCAGCCACTCAGGGAGTAGCGTTCTGGAACTTGTACAATGCTATGGGCGGTGATGGTAGTGTGGCTCGAATGGCACAAAACAAGCAGGCTAACCTTGACTATACTCATATCAACTATGCAGGAGGTAAGGTGCTTGGCAAGTTGATGTACGATGCACTTGTCTGTGGCAAGTAGCACACGGCATGATGGCAACAGAGTGTCTCTATGAGATAATACAATGTAGAATTGATTCTTTTATACTACACGACTAATGAGCAAAGCCTTTATATCATTCATTTTGTCTATTCTTGTAACCTTCTCTGCATATGCTCAGAGAGTCAATGAACCGATGGTCTCGTTTCCAAGCACATTCAGAGGCACAACGACCAATCGCATTATTGGCGCTCAACATCTCAATGGCATATTTAAGAAGATTGCGGACAACAAGACGCCTGTGCGTATATTGCAGATAGGAGACAGCCATATCAGAGGGCATATATATCCTCTATCTGTTAAGCGCACGCTGGAGGCTTCGTTTGGTGCTCAGGCTGTAGTGCCTGCTCGTTCAAGCTATCAGGCTACTTGCATTGCAACTGAGACGGGACAGCCAGGCATCGTGTATAGCGCAATCGGTATCAATGGCGCAACTGTGCTGAAGTTTTGCAACGATGATATGGTGCGCCAGATTACAGCAGTGCATCCTGATCTTATCATAGTTAGTTTTGGAACAAACGAGTCGGTAGGCTCGTTTGACGAAGAGTTCTTTCAATGGACACTTGCACATTTGTTGGGACTTATTCGAGATAGCAATCCGAATGTAACATTCCTTTTTACCACACCTCCAGGTTGCTTTAAGAATAGACAGCCTGTCACAACCAACGAACGAGTTGCCGATGCCATCTGTCAGTATGCAGAGGAACATGAACTTGCAGCTTGGGATCTGTATGAGGTAGGAGGTGGTACACGCAATACCTATTCTAATTGGCGTGATGCAGGTATGATGAGCAATGACCTGATACACTTTACAGCATCAGGATATACTCTGCAGGGCTCGTTGCTTGCAGAAGCTTTTATCAAGGCATACAACAAGTATGTGACTTCTCGTCACTAACCTTCGTATGCCCCTTTGGCTGTCTGTAATAACACTTCCGTTCCCTTGCTTATATCCCTGCAGCCCTATTCTAAGTGATTTCCTTATTATAGATACGGTCGACGAGCGTTCATCGACCGTATGACGAAGCTTTAT
>JAZLKQ010000013.1:0-2575 GCA_045597745.1 Bacteroidaceae bacterium
CTATGTATGCCCGATGGGACAGCGCATGACACTTATGGGAGTGACGAGAAAGGTTTCGGACAATGGATTCGCCTCCTTCTCGCACAGGTACCGAGCCCAGCGATGCACGGGATGTCCGCTGAGGTCACAATGTTACAAGTCAAAGGCAGAGCAAAGGACGATAGAGGTGAACCACAATCTCAACGAGCACAAGCAGAAGGCCAGGGAGATGCTCACCTCGGAGGAAGGCTTGAGACACAGGAGCAGAAGACCGATAGAGCCGGAGGCTGTCTTCGGACAACTCAAATTCGACTGGCATTACAGGCGTTTCCGTCACAGAGGGAAAGACAAGGTCTATATGGACTTTGCCATACTCGCCATGTCCCATAATCTGAGAAAACTCATGCGAAATGCACAAAATGAGCTTATGGAGGGAATGACATTCCATTTTTCGTGCCAACATAAGCCAAATAGGTCTCATATAACGCTTCTTGGGACGAATAATCGCAATTTTAGAATTGCAGCATAAAAATTTACCACAGGAGGCATCATAGTGTATGAAGCCAAATAGAGGCTGTGTCGGTTACTTTTGACACAGCCTCTATTCGTAAGATTAGTGCAAAAGTTTCTAACCCTTACTTAGTTGCCATCAGGCTTTGCCACCTCAATAAATGGTGCATCGTTCCAATGGAATGTGGTAGGAGAGTCAGGCTTAGAAGCATCAAATGCGGAGTAGTCTGGGCGTAGATACTGCACAAGAGGGAGATTGAGCTGTTTCATACCCTCCACGATCATCTTGCTTATCTCGTATGCTCCGTATGGATTGAAGTGTGTGTTGTCCTCAAATGCCTTTGCCTGTCCCGGATAACTGCCTGCAGGATAGTGTACGAGAGACTGCTTGCTGCCCTCCACACCGAGAGTCTCGAAGAATGTACGGGTCATATCATGCAGTTCGATGACCTGCACGCCAAGATCCTTTGCCACATGACGCATCGCATCTGGATAGTCGCCATGAGTCTCCTGTATCTTACCCGCAGAGTTGAAGCTACGGCGCTGAGTAGGTGTTACAAAGATAGGTGTAGCTCCCTTGGCACGAGCCTCATCGACAAACTGCTTGAGGCACATTGCAAAGTTGTAGTATGCTCCAGCTCCTGCAAATTTCTGTTTCTGGTCGTTATGACCAAACTCTATGAAGATATAGTCTCCAGCCTTCATCAGAGAGAGTATCTTCTTCAGGCGACCTGCAGAGATAAATGTGCTTGCTGTCTCACCGCTCTCTGCATAGTTGGCGAAGCAAACCTTATCGGTAAACCATCGAGGTATCATCTGTCCCCATGAAGCCCATGGCTCGAAGTCCTGATCCACGACAGTAGAGTTGCCGCAAAGCCATACAGTTGGTATATTGTCATCAGCCTTCTCCACCTTGATAGACGAACAGGCAGGTTTATCGCCGTTGATCTCTACAGTAAGCTTATCGTCCCAGTTGAGCTTTGACTCCTCACGCTTCTTGATACGCACACGATCCTGCTTGCCGTCAGGCATTGTTATGACAGTGTTACGCTTGTTGACAATGAATGACACTGTCTTGAACTCTCCTTTACGAGTCTTGATATTCTCGTAGAACAGACGGCGAGACTCAGCCCTCAACGTTGTGCTTGCAGCATACTTCTTGCTACCTACTGTGACTGTCACCTTGTAGTTGCCGTCTGGCACCTTGACAGAGAAATAGCCCACTCCATCAGCAAGCGAGAAGTTAGTACCGGATGACTTGCGAGCCTCTTCGATCACATACTCAAAGTCATATCCATAGCCCTTGCTATCCGTATACACGTCAGTCTTTGTCACAGGTATGGCAGACTTGTCCTTACCGTCTAACGAATAGGTCTGTGCATTGGCAGCAACTGCTATTGACTGCAATGCGACTAATAACAATGTTGATTTCATATCTTGTCTTTTGCCTTTATTTCAACTTTGGTTTCAATTCGTCTGGGCTGTCCTTAGTAAACATATTGACATCTCCTGCAACCTTAGTGAACAGGTCAGCTACACGTTCTTTTTCAATAGTCCACTGAGGAGCAAACTTATCAGACATCATGTACTTGATGATGGATGCACGCATCTGACGAGCCACTACCCTGTGCTCGAGGTCAGAGTTGAGGTCCATCGTAGTCATGACCACTCTACCCTTGCCAATCTTTGCCTCAAAGAGCATACCTATCTTACGGCTAACGAACCATGTGTCAATGCTCTGCACCAGTGGCTGGAAGTCCTTAGGGAAGTCTGTAAACTGCATTACCTGTGCACGATTGACAAGTTCCCACCACTGCAGATCACTATACGCATCTGTAGGGAAGATGTCGAATATAGGATGCGTGTTCTCCACTGATATACCTGTAGTATGAGGAGGACGCATCTTAAACCAGCTCGTATTCCAGAATACAGGAGTAAACTGCTGAACGACTTCCTTGCCGTAAGTCACCTTGCCGGCAGCACATATCAGCACCTTACCGCCCTTGTCAATGTAGTAGATGCTTCCATCAAGCTCGCAGACGTTCTTCTGAACAGGCTTGCCCATCACATAGTAGTACAGACCGTT
>JAZLKQ010000014.1:0-10562 GCA_045597745.1 Bacteroidaceae bacterium
GGGAGGTTAGCGCCGTTGCGTACAAAACCCTCGTAGCTCGCCTTGAGCAGCATCTGCTGTGAGGTGTTGAGCTGAGGATGGGAGTCGTATAGTGCCTTGACACGTGCAAAGAGCGGAGGGTTGAAGCTGATATTGGCTGAATGATCGGACAGCAGCGGTGAAATCTTCTGTGCCAGAGCGTCCATATCATCGTTGGTCTCAGCGCTAAGGAGGTTGAAGAACGTCTCCGACACACGCCCGAGCAACTCGCCAGTGTTATTAAGAGCCACTATCGTGTTGTCGAATGTAGGAGGCTCAGGATTGTTGATGATAGCCTCGACCTCGCGGTCCTCGTCTTCCATGCCACGCATGAATGCAGGCTCGTAGTCAGCCTGTGTGATGCGGTCGAACGGGGTGGTGGAGTGAGGTGTATCGTATGTCTGAAAGAATGGGTTCATGTGTATGAAATGATGTCTAAGTAACTGTTTAAAATAAATTTTATAATTGCAAATGACTACAGTTGGTATTTGTTTTCGAATACGAACCTTTTATTCTTTAACCACGAATATGACGAATTTGACGAATGTAGGTGTATTCGTTTGAATCGTGTCATTCGTGTTCGTTGTTATAAAAATAATTGTGTTCACTCACTTATATTATATAATGTATACTGAAATCTTGTCGTTGGCGATACGTCAGCCTTTGCGAATGGCATTGACAAACTGCGCCATGTCGTTTATCTCAAGGCAGCCCCTGTAGTGACGACATACTCCAAGCTTCTCCAGCCGGCGTACGGCAAACGACACGTTGAGTCTCGTCTCCTGTATGTGGTTGGCAAGTTCGTCGTACAGTATGCGGATGGACTTCTTGCCCTGAGGTGTCGTTGCAAACTGCTGTACAAACTGTAGCAGCTTCATCTCCATCGTCTCGCCGATAGGCTGACGCATGAGTCTTCTGGCATTCTGCAGTTGGTTGCAGATGAGGTTGAGCATGTTGGCCTTGACTATCATATAGTTGGATATGTAGTCCATAAATAGCCTCTTGTTGATAGTAAACGTGCTTCCCTCCGTGATGAACGTATATGTGCGCTCATATCTCTGTGTCATGCCATAGAGATGATAGGGTTCGACGAGCATAGGCAAGTGGTCGTATTGCTCGCTGTATATCATCTTGATATCGTCAGGTCTATAGTCGCTGACCACGGTTCCACTCAGTATATAGACCAGCCTGTCACAGCGTTCACCTTGATTGATGAGCACTGTGCCCTCCTCATGTTGTGCGAAGTCGAGCTTGATGTGCTGTACGAGTTGTGACAGCTCATTGAGGCTGAGACCTTGCAGCAAGGGCAACTGGCGTAGATTTTCAAATGCTGAGAGCTCCATTGTGCTGACGATTGATTATATTGATGCAAAGGTAGTGAAATTAATCGTAAATGAACACGCTTGGAGGGAGGTTTTCGCGGTGGTTAACAATATTTGTGAAAACGAGTGTCCGCACTTGTCGGTGACGTGGTGGAGAAGGGCGGAAAACTGGCATTGATGTGCTTGTCGCTACCATGACGTGGGTGGGGTGAAGATGGGGTGACGTGAGGGGTGAAATGTGACATACGTATGTTGAGCCTTCGTCATACGTATGTTGAGCCTTCGTCAAGCGTATGTTGAGCCTCCGACATACGTATGTTGAAAACGCATCGTACGGTCGATGATTTCAGAAGGTGAAGTTAATATTTATTTATCTTTTTGCCGAATGAGAAAAAAGCAGTAACTTTGTCGTCTCAAATGTAGAAATGGATGAAAGATGAACAAGAATAAGAAACATAATAAGAAACCAAAGAAACGCGTCAGAACGAAAGCGGAAGCGACTGCCGAACCACCTGTCAAGAAGAGTGTGGTGGCATTGTTTCTGTTGGGACTTGTGCTGATATTTATCGCTGTATATCTGATACTTGCGTTTGTCTCTTATATATATACTGGAGCCAAGGACTTTAGCCAGGCAGAGGGTGTAAATGTCTATGAATACACATTCCCGTTGTCTCTCCAGATACCAGAAGAGATAACCAACTTCAAGAATATGGCAGGTGCACTCGGTGCAAAGGTTTCGTACTACTTCATCAACAACTGCTTTGGACTTGCGTCATTCTTCATACCGGTCTACCTGATTATGGTCGGCATGAGACTCGTCGGGGCGTTTAAGGTGAGACTGATGCGCAACTTCTCGCTGATGGCCCTGTTGATGGTGTGGGGTAGTGTAGTGCTTGGCAGTCTCAACACATTGATACCAGGCATCGACGGCACGTTCCTCAACTTTGGAGGAAACCACGGCAAGTTTGTGTCCAACTGGCTTGTAGCGCTTATCGGTTACCCGGGACTATACGGCATACTGATACTGTGCGGTATATCATTCCTTATATATTTTAGCAGCCGTACCCTTGAGCATATACGTGTGATGCTTCGCATGAGGTATCTCAAGAAGGTCGGTAGCCGCATAGCAGAACGTCTTGACGATGATGATGATGACGACGATGAGGAGGACGTATACGGCAATGGTGACGGCAGTGACGGCAAGGACAATGGTGTGAAGAAGGGTGACGACAAGGACAACATGCCTAAGTCGCCTGCTCAGGATGGTGTGCCTCTGACGCTGGAGTTCGGTCCGGACGACCAGGTGACAGTAAGCGATGGCGGTACAGTGACGGGCGAGGACAATATGGTAGCTACGTCAGCACAGGCGACATCGGTGGACGATCTCTTCAAGACAGAGCCACTTGCTAAGGATGGTGACAAGAAGCCTGGTGCGGAAGCAGAGGGAGAAGGTGATGCTCTGGCGCGCTTGTTTGACGAACAGGTACGCAAGTCTCAAGGTGGAGAAGGTGACGGTGAGGAAGATGGTGAGGCGGAGTTTGACGTCACTGCCCAGCAGACAGAGCAGGGAGACGGCAACATAGAGCGTGGCAGTATAGATACACCATACGATCCAAAACTGGACCTTGAGCACTACAAGTACCCTCCTACGAGCCTGCTCAATGCGGCGCCTGACGCTGGTCCACAGATAGACATGGCGGAGCAACAGGCTAACAAGGAACAGATAATCAGGGTATTACATAGCTTCAACGTCGAGATCAGTTCGATCAAGGCAACTATCGGCCCTACCATTACACTCTACGAGATCACCCCTGTCGAGGGTACGCGTATATCCAAGATACGCAATCTTGAGGACGACATCGCCCTCAGCCTCGCAGCCGAAGGTATACGTATCATAGCGCCAATGCCAGGTAAGGGCACCATCGGTATAGAGGTACCTAACAAGCGCAAGTGCGTGGTATCGATGGAGAGTGTCATAGCGAGCAAGACGTATCAGGAGAGCGCGATGGAGCTCCCTTGTGCGCTCGGCAAGACCATCACCAACGAGGTCTTCATGTTTGACCTTGCCAAAGCTCCACACGTACTCGTAGCAGGTGCTACAGGTCAAGGTAAGTCCGTAGGACTCAACGCCATAGTGACATCGCTGCTGTATAAGAAGCACCCTTCGGAGCTGAAGTTTGTCATGGTTGACCCAAAGAAGGTGGAGTTTAGCATCTATTCACCTATAGAGAAGCACTTCCTTGCCAAGCTGGAAGATGAGGAAGAAGCCATCATTACCGATACCGACAAGGTAGTCAACACGCTCAATTCGCTCTGTCAGCTCATGGACACGCGATATGACATGCTCAAGAAGGCGGGCGTACGTAATGTGAAGGAATATAACGCTCTCTTCAAGTCACGCAAGCTCAACCCAAACAACGGCCATGAGTACATGCCATATATCGTCGTCATAATAGATGAGTTTGGTGACCTTATCATGACAGCCGGCAAGCAAGTGGAGTTGCCTATATGTCGTATAGCTCAGCTCGCCCGTGCCGTCGGTATACACATGATCATAGCGACCCAACGTCCTACCACACAGATTATTAGCGGTACTATCAAGACGAACTTCCCTACACGTATCGCATTTAAGGTGTCTGCCATGATAGACTCACGCGTGATACTCGACCGTGCAGGTGCCAATCAGCTGATAGGACGCGGTGACCTGCTGTATCTGCAAGGTGCCGAACCAGTACGTGTGCAGTGTGCGTTTGTCGATACTCCAGAGGTCAGCGACATCTGCAAGTACATATATGACCAGCAGAGCCCACTGCATCCTATGTATCTGCCTGAAGTCCTAACAGAGGATGGAGGTGCGGACAGCAAGGATGTTGACCTGCAGCACCTTGACTCGCTCTTTGCCGAAGCCGCTCGACTAGTGGTAAGCAAGCAGCAGGGTAGTACATCGTTGATACAGCGCCAATTCTCTATAGGTTACAACCGTGCCGGACGTCTGATGGACCAGATAGAGAAGGCCGGTGTAGTCGGTCCGCAGATTGGAAGCAAGCCTCGTGAGGTGCTGATACAGGATCTTCTGACGCTCGACAGTGTGCTCAACAGCCTTGGGGTGAGCTGATGATGTGAGGACAGCAAGACTGTGAAGACGTGTGAAATGATGGAGTTTAGAGCAGAAACTTATACATAATATATTTTGAATATTTTCCAAATATAACAATATACAATGACAGAGCAACAGAAGCAATCTATTATTGAAAGTGGGAAACAGTATTTCCGTTCTATTATTATACCCAACCATTTAAGGAATCTTAAAAAGCTTAGTCTTAGTAGCTTTGATGTAAATCCTTTTCTTATTAATTATTTGGCATCATTTCTATGTGGTAATACAGAACCTCAGTCTCTTGCAAAAGCTTTGATTTATCCAAGGATTCTGGGCTCAAGTTTAAGTACCAGCTTTGGAATGAGTATACAGATTTTTATATCTCAACTTCAAGAAATTGTTGGTGGTGCATCAGGTATAGATGGTATTGATATAGAATTTGTTGACGCAATAGATGGCAGAAAGAAGTATTGTCAATGTAAGGCAGGTCCCAATACGATCAACAAGGATGATGTCGTCACTATTATGGGACATTTTAAGAAATTGATTGGTAAAGCTCGTTTAGATAAATTACCGTTACAGATGGATGATATGATAGTTGGAATATTGTATGGAGACAGTATGAATGGTAATTATAAGACCATTAGCTCTACATATCCTGTATATTATGGCGCAGGTTTTTGGGAGCGTTTGACGGGTGATAAGCAATTCTATAATCGCCTAGCAAAAGCCTTTGGAGAGGTTGTAGAAGAAGATGGAATTGATGGTAGTTCACTAATCTTGTGTAAAGTGAATGAAATTGCCGATGAGATTATTGCAAAGGGTGGGTTGTAGTCATGAGATTTATATCGGAGAATAATTTAGCCGCATTAGTGGGTACATCACACGCCACTGTTCGAAGGTGGGCTGAGAATGGTGTATATCATTCTTTTGTCTTAGATGGCGTGAGAGGTTTCGACATGAACGAGTTGAGAAACATACCAGATGTCTGTACTATGTTGGATGGTTGCTGGGATGATGAAATGCATGTAGTGCCAAAACGTTCTTATAATTCAGTGGAGTTGTTTGCAGGTGGTGGTGGATTAGCATTAGGTATGTCTCTTGCAGGTTTTCATCATGTGTTGCTTAATGAATATGATTCTTCTGCATGTAAAACGCTCAGGACTAATCGACCTGATTGGAATGTAATAGAGGGTGATGTACGTCATGTTGATTTTACACCACTTCGAGATCAGGTAGATTTGGTTACTGGTGGCTTCCCTTGCCAAGCTTTTTCGTATGCAGGCAAACAAGGAGGATTTAATGATACCAGAGGCACGTTATTTTTTGAAATGGCACGTGCTGTTACAGAGATTCGCCCTAAAGTATTTATGGGAGAAAATGTAAAAGGATTAATGTCACACGATGAAGGCAAAACCTTTGAAACTATTTGCAATGTAATAAAAGAGCTTGGTTATACTTTAGTTGAACCTCGTGTCCTAAAAGCTGTAATGTATAAAGTGCCTCAAAAGCGTGAGCGCTTGATACTAATCGCTATACGTAATGATATAGCTGAACGTGTACATTTTAGATGGCCATCACCTTATGATCGTGTATTGACCATAAGAGACGCTTTCTATAAAAGTGTAATGTATGATTCAGACGTCCCAGAATCCGAGGGGATTATGTATTCGGATAAGAAACGTCAAGTGCTTAATCTGATTCCTCAAGGCGGTGATTGGCGAAATCTTCCCGAGGATGTAGCACGTGAATATATGGGTGGTAGCTGGCATCTTGGCGGAGGAAAGACAGGCATGGCTCGACGCCTTTCATTATATGAACCTTCATTAACTCTAACATGTTCACCAGCTCAGAAGCAGACAGAACGTTGCCATCCACTTGAAACTCGTCCTCTTACAGTACGAGAATATGCCCGAATTCAGTCTTTTCCTGACTATTGGGAATTTCAAGGAACTATAAGTGCTAAGTATAAGCAAATAGGAAATGCAGTTCCGGTGAATCTTGCATGGGCTGTTGGACGTTCGCTCATACGCTTATTTAACGATATTGAGGATGAGTATCCTTCTTCAGCGCAAGACTGCTCAGATTCGGTTCGTGCAATATTAAGGAAACAATCTCAATTAGTTGTGGAAAAGGATAATAAGACTCAAACATCAAGAGTTATGCCCGAATGCACCCAACTTAATTTCCTCGATTTGTTTAGTCAGTATGAGTATGAACCAATTTCACAGAATTCCATGCTACGTGAGGATGAAGAGTTTGAATATGGGAAAGATGCCAGCAGAAATACTTTTCCTGTAGATTTAACAAAGAATCTACTTATCTGTAATGTAAAGAAAGACAACTGGTATATGTTTGCTGATGGTTCTGCTAAGATATATTATACAGGTAGCAAGTTCCCTTCAACAGTAGCTCTCAATAATCTTTATTATTTCATGCCATACTTGTCAGGCAAGGGCGTCCGTGACCTATATGGTATTGAGGTGGTTCGTTTGGGATGTCGTAAAGAAGGACAAGATGGCGAGGATAAAAGCGATCTTCGTTTAGTATTTGAAATTAAGTTTATAGGAAAACTATTTGAAGATTATAGGAAGGTGAAGCTTGAAATATGGCGTACATTTACTGATACCATAATGGGTGATTTCCTAAAATAAGAATGTAAAATAATTGTTAAAACCGTCTGCATCGGCACGTGGTCAATTAAACATTTGGCTCATGCCACAATCTTATAGACAGTAGACGATATTGTCTATATATATAATAAGGTGTAAATAACATGAAGCGAATATTATCTACAGTATTAGTAAGTGTGCTGTTTGTCACGACGATGATGGCACAGTCAGCGACCGCAGTCCTCGACAAGGCGGCACAGAAGTTTAAGTCTGCAGGAGGAGTCAAGATAGGGTTCTCTATCAATAATGAGAAGAACAGTGCCTCGGGTACTATCAGACTCAAGGGACAGAAGTTTTGCACGCAGGTAAGTGGCACGACGATATGGTTCAACGGCAAGACCCTCTGGACATACGTTAAGGCGAATGAAGAGGTAAACGTCACTACCCCCTCTGCCTCCGAGACTGCAAAGATCAATCCATACGCCTTCCTGTCCATATACAAGAGCGGATATAAGGCGACATTCGGCACCAACACGAGCGCTTATTATGAGGTGGTGCTCACGTCGACGGGCAAGTCAACGTACAACAAGATTGTGGCTCGCATATCCAAGACTAACTACCATCCTATATACATAAGCATGTCTACAGGTTCGACGACGATGAAGATCAACGTCAACTCCTATCAGACTGGGCAGAACTATACGGACGACAGTTTTGTATTTGACAAGAAGAAATATCCTAACGCAGAGGTCATTGACTTAAGATAATGACATTTATCAATAACGGAATCGCATGTTCATGCAGTCTTTTTGACTAATTGTTCATGCGATTTCGTCATTTTGTTGCATATTTTTTTGGAGGTTGGAAATAAAGTGATATATTTGCAACGAAAGTATAATTGAAAGAGAGAAAGAAAAGAAATTTGTTGTCGTTGACACTTTATTTTTAGGTCTACATACTATAATGCTATGGATGAACGTATAGATTCTAGTATCGACATGTCTAAGATTGAAGTCCTGATAGTTGATGACGAACCGCTTAATATCCTTATATTAAGAAAGATGTTGTCAGTATTCAGCTTCAAGGTTGTTACCGCATCGTGCGGTAATGACTGTCTGTGTCATATCGAGAACAGCAAGCCTTCTCTCGTGTTGCTCGACCTTAAGATGCCTGATATAGATGGTTATGGCGTGCTTCGCCGTATGCGCAGCAATCCTGACACTGCAGACATTCCAGCCATTGTACTCTCTGCCTACAATGATGAGGATAGCCTCGTAAAGGCTTATCAGCTCGGCGCATGTGACTTCCTCGAGAAGCCTATAAATATGGGTAAGCTCATTGATAGCGTAGTCAATACTATCAATAAGCATCTAAAGAAATAACTAGAATGTTGCGAATCTTGGATAATGTACTTGCCCGCCGTCTATAGGTAAGTGCTATCAAATGTGAGAGGCAGCAAGTCCTTGACGCTATCAAGCATATAGCATCCCTCCGTACCGTACAACATGACCTTGATGTCCTCTCCGTATCTCTGTGCTGTCTCGACGAGCACTTGTCTACATGAGCCACAAGGTACTATCGGCCTGTAGGTGTACTGCCCGCTGACGTCTCGTGCAGCTACACATATCATCTTGACGTGCTTTTCCGGATATTGCGAGTTGGCGTAGAATATTGCTGTACGTTCGGCACATGTGCCTGAAGGGTAGGCACAATTCTCCTGATTGCTACCTGTCACTATGGTGCCGTCATCCAGCAGTACAGCAGCACCTACGCAGAAGTTGGAGTATGGCGCATAGCTTCGTAGGGTAGCTTCCTGTGCTTTCGTCAGGAGTTCACGTTCAGTGTCTGTGAACTCGTGTTCGCCCTTAATGGATATAGAAATCGTCAGTTTTATGTCCTTCATACGTAAAAATGTTAGAAATCTGTTCAAAGTTACTTATATTGTTCGTATCTACAAGAGTTTTTTATTAAATTTGCAGAAAATAACTTACAGATGACTCATAGATTATTATTTATCGTGCTTTTGGGCACGCTGTCGACGATATGTGCCAACGCACAGATCAGGCGCACACCTGCATACGAGCAGTACATTGAGACGTACAAGTCAGAGGCTATCAAGCAGATGCGCGAACACAAGATACCTGCATCTATCACACTTGCTCAGGGACTGCTTGAGAGTGCGGCGGGTAATAGTCCGTTGGCTAAGCAGAGCAACAACCACTTTGGTATCAAGTGTGGAAGTCCATGGTTGGGCCCATCTGTAAGACATAGTGATGACCGTAAGAACGAATGCTTCCGTGTATACAAGACAGTAGGTGAGAGCTATGAGGATCACTCTAAGTTTCTGGAGCGAGAAAGGTACAGTCGCCTGTTCTCCCTGAGTACACGTGACTATAAGGCATGGGCTCGTGGACTCAAGGCATGTGGATATGCTACAAGCCCAACGTACGCTGACAAGCTTATTGCAATAATTGAGGCTTACGACTTGCACAAGTATGATCTTGAGCTTAATGACGACTTCCCTGTCTATATACCAGAGGAACCAAAGATAGATATTCCTAAGCTCAATGTGCATAGGATAACTACGAACAATGACGTGATGTGTGTGGTCGCTAACCAGCAGGACACATGGGAGTCGATTGCTAAGGAACTCTCGATGCCCCTCACCAAACTCCTCAAGATCAACGAAGCGTCAGAGTCTATTCCACTCAAAGATGGTGACTTTGTATATCTTGAGAAGAAGCAGACAAAGGCTGCAAAACAGTATGATGGCACATGGCACAAGGTACAGAAGGGTGAGTCCATGTTTAGTATTTCACAGAAGTATGCCGTTCGCCTGAAGAACCTCTACAAGATGAATTTCAAGGACGCGGACTATTCCCCAATGCCTGGCGACCTGTTGAAGGTGAGGTAATCATCCGTGTCTTCAAGCAAATTTTCTTGTCATTACAATAAGACGCAATCATCACAACAGATGGTTGCGTCTGTCTTTTTCGTCATTGACATGCTGTATATACATTTTCGACATTATTGCAATCTCGACTTGACATATCGTAGTAAAGCCATAATTTAACATATATTTTTGCACTTTTTATATAGGTTTTTGCTACCTTTGCAATGTTATTAGAAGGCATTAGAAACGTATTCTTGCCTCGTAACAGCAAGACCTTATTGTTTCATACAAAGCATGACAGGTTATGATAGTATCGATGTGCGACATGTATTTGTCGCTTAAGTCGTTGTAGATGTGTTATTTATCTGTTTAGAAAGTGCCCATCTCAATTTAGGAATCTCGTTTCCTTTAGCAAAACACGAACGTTTGCTCACCTTATGCACATTTGCCTAAGGAGTGATAACTATGCTCTTTTGAGCAGCAACAGACATTTAATTGTACAGTAATTAACTGTTCATCAGCATCTCAACGACAAGTCGATCCGTATTTCCCGATGATTCTGTGCGAATTTATAACGTTATAAAAATATTCTTATGAAAAAATCAATTCTTTATCTTACT
>JAZLKQ010000015.1:0-4983 GCA_045597745.1 Bacteroidaceae bacterium
GAACCACCTATAGTTTGCCATCTTACTACGATTCCAGCCAGCCAAACAAGCCTGTCTTCTTCTTTTGTGACTTAAGTATAAGTTTGTTGAGTATTATGTCCGTATAGTCACTGTCAAACTTGCACAACTTCTGGGCAAACACATCTCCCACGGAGAAAGGCAGTACCTCAAAGTCATTGACTCCTGCATTGCTACATATCAGCCTTATGTTGTTGTAGAAAGAGGTCATTTTTGTCCTTACATAATCGGTTGCAAACTGCTGTCTCTCCTCTGGTCTGCATGGCATCATATCGCTCTTGGTGACAAGTACATATACTGCATTGGTATTGCGCTTGATTGCATTCTGCGCCTTTAGGTATTCCATAGTACTCTCAAGATAGTCAGTCATGTAGAGCCCGTCCCACTTCTTGTCTTCCTCGCCGTATGCAATGATGAAGAAGTGTATCTTCCTGTTAGAGTCATTAGACAGATAACTGAGTGTGACTTCGAGTGCTTTCTCTCGAGTATAACTATCTTCCGGAATGCCAAGCTGTTTGCGATACATTGCCCTGAACACCTCGCCTGCAAGGTCTATGAGGGTGAGCGAATGATCCTTATTCTTGTTGTCCCTCAGATTGATACGCATCTCCTGTATAGAATAGTCTGGCGTACCCTGAGGAAATGTACACATGTATCGGGAGTCAAATATATTACATAGCAAGTCCATATAGTTACGTCCCGAACATGCTTCCTTAGACAGGATTCCATACTTCTTTGCAGCACTCAGTATAGCACCAAGAGCACAAGTCTTACCACTCGATGGAGTTCCCCAGAAGTATACCTCTGTGGTATCCTTGCCAATAGACTCAGGAGCGATACCGTCTGGCAGAGGAGTGGCATCCACATATCTCTTGATGGCATCTATCTCTTCATCATCATATATACCGCGATCTTTTAGGTTTTCCCATGAGATGACATGATTGCCTACGAACGACTGCAGTTCGAGAGGCGTATAAGCATTGCGGTTATCAGACAGCTCATCAAGTATCTTGTCACGTCCCTCGCTTGCATTAAGAGCCGTCAATGCCTCATATATATGTTGTCCGCTTGGATGCATCTCAAGATATGCGTTGTACGAGTCTGTACTATTGGTACGCTTTGCGTTGTCCCAGTCCCAGTCATCATTAAGGTCATTGATGGCAGCCCTCGCCTCTTCGTCATGTCTGCCTGGATAAGCCTGCATATATCTCTCGTACGAAGATATCATATTTGTCTTCTTAGCCTCAAGCCATGGCAAGTCAGACAATAAGGCGTTGCACTCATCCAAGTGTACGCCGCCAGGAAATAGCCTCTTGTATTGACGGAGAGAGTCTTCTGTCATAGCTGACTCTACGTCTGCCCATGTCATGCTCTCCATCTGTGCGAGCATCTGCCTGCAGTTTGTAGCATAGATTCCATCAGGATATGCACTGAGATATGTAGCGTATGCTTCTGCTGTATTTGTCGCTTGTGCCTTGTCCCATTCTGATTTGTCATACGCAAATATCAGCGATTCGAGTTCGGCGACCTTACTCTCCTTGTTTATAGCCTTGAGCTTGTCGACAACCTCCGACTTGGTTACAGCGCCAGTAGTGATGTAGTTGACAAGACTCTTCGACGGTATTGTCGACACGCTTGTCAATATTCGCTGCTTCTTTACATCATCTATCATATATGTGTGAGTTATTTAGTTGTTTATACATGCCTACTATCCTTTATTAAACAGATTGCCGTCACTATTTGGTACAACCTTGCCGCCCTTAGATGTGTTGCTGTCTGATATACTTGCAATGTCCCTCTCTGTCACGAAGTATGGCAACAACATGATCATGAAACACACCAAGGTGATGAGTACAGACAAGATGCTTGGTAGGTGAAACTCCCTGTATGTACTGGTTAGCTGTGCAAGCTGATTATCAAACTCCTTGTACAGGAATGGCTGTGTCTCTTCGCCCTTGTATGCGATATTTGACAACGAATCATAGTCTGCTGTCCATCCGCTTACCTCGTCGCTAATCTTCTCTATATTGGCAGGAGCAAGCGGATTCCATACTACGATAGAGTTGGACTGGTTGATCCAGTCATGTCTCACGTCAGCAACCGACTGAGTATCTTCAGGCAAGAGTTTGTTGCGAAGGCTCTTTGTCAGATTTTCTATCTTCTCCTTGTCATCACTTCCACTTGCACCCTCTATACACTCTTTGTACTGTGTCGGGTTGCTATTCTTTCCCTTGCTTATGAGTTCGAGACTTGACTTATAGTCAGCAACTCTCTTGTCAACATAGGCTTTGTATGTATCATCGAGCGATACAGCAGCCTTGCAGGTGTTCTTGACACCATCGACAAGTTCGTCCTGCGACTCTACGACTCCGAGGAAGTTGGTAAATGGACAGGCGGCAAACAGCATCACAAGCAGCACGATGCCACCAAACACATACTGACCTATCTTGCCTATCTTCTGCCATCTGGTGGACTTGGACATACACATCACATATACACACCCTGGTATTATTATCAGTATGGTCAATATGATGACTATTGGTAACAGCAGTTTGCCGCCTTGCCAGTAGTCTAGTCCCATAAAAGTAAAATAACTGAATCCTATCAATGTCACTAACGACAATACCCAAGCAAAATTATATTTGTTGTCCATCTGTTTATGTATTTTATTATGTAATATGAACCCCAATGGAGTATTTAACCTCCATCTTAATCCATCAAGGACATTTTATTATAAGATGACCTTAAATGACCTTTAATGGTCTCAAATGGATGCCTTTATAATCACATCATATATTAATCTCTGTAACAAACTCTTTCTGTTTCATCCTCGACATCTTGACCGAATAAGTAGTCGGCTGAGCACCCTTTTTGAATACTACCACCTTGCAAGTCTCTGATGGCAATGGCGACGACTCCGAATCATAATACACAAGATATACCTTGTACTTGCCATGAGGAGGATTGTTCCAGAATATATTCTCAGCCGAACCGCTACCGCCCCATGTGTTGTCCACATCAAGATAGCCTGACGTATATCTGCTACGTGAGTTGCGATAGTATATCTCATTACCATTTGGTTCGACAACATGTAAGTCAATGTCAGACTTCATATTCCATAGCAAAGTGACTTTAAGGTCTCCAGACGAACCCACCTGACGCGCCCTGCTCACGACATCCTGACCACTACCGTTGGTTTGCTCCCTACGTGCAAAGTCGCCTCGTTTGACCGCATCGAGTGCTTTATCAAGCTGAAGCATTGGCGGGAGGTTGCCCTGCACAGGTATGCCTGTAGAGTACATCACGTCTCTTGCCTGTGCCACTGTGATGTCTTTCTTTATTGACTTCATCAGAGCCACCGCTCCAGATACTATCGGAGCAGACATGCTTGTACCATCGGCATACTGAAATGTGTTGACTGGGAATGAACTCAATATATCTTTGCCTGGAGCAGAAATATCTGAGCCATCGCCATAATTGGTAAATTCCGTCTGCTTCAGATTCTTGTCAACGGCTGTTACTACTATAGAAGACATGTTTCTGTTTTCAGGTAAAACGCTCGAGATAATATCGTCATTACCTGCCGAAAACACAATGATGCTCTTCTTCTCTGCAGCCAGTTTGCATACACGAGTCCAGAGATGTTCGAGGTTCTTAAATCTCCTCCTTGATATCTCGCTCTGCATAGCCTTAGGCAACTGGTTAAATCCCTTTAGCGATGGTCCAATAGACACGTTTACAACGTCCGCATCATGATGTATTGCGTACATCACTCCAGCCACAAGAGCGGATAGTGGGCATTTGCCGTTGTCAAATACCTGGACGGGCATCAGCTTGCAACCAGGTGCCACACCTGATGCCCCTTTAGCAAAAAAATCTGATGACCCCACTGCAAGCCCAGCCGTATGTGTGCCATGACCAGCACCTACGCTCAGGTGATTGTTTTGTGTAAACACATTGTATGCATCGACTATCTTGTCCTTCAGCATAGGATGAGTTCTCTCAATACCATCGTCGACGATTGCCACCTTGATAGTCGGAGCCCCCTTGGTTACAGCCCAACCCTGCTTGAGTCTGATAGCATCAAGATGCCATCCAGCATTGCCTGAAGCATGAGACTCTAATGTAGGAGCAGCACTATTGATCTCATAGATATCCTCATCAAATACGATAAACTTGAAGTTTGGTATCTTGCTTTTGATAGTACGGCGTATCTCATCGCGCTCATTTTCTGGTATCTTTACTACAATATACTTCACAGATTTGTCATAACCAATGATCTGATACTGGCTACCAGGATATGCACTCTTGAATGCTTGAGCAAATGCATCAAGGTCATCTTCCTCATTTTCAAGGAAGAGGAACAATCTATTTGCAATCGCATCAGGTATTCCCTCTCTATGATCAATAGGCGCCACCTCATCCTCGTCATCATATACAGGAGCCACCACGCCACCGTGGTCATCATCAGGCAACCTGCCATCATCTCCTGTAACAGGTCTTGCCACACCGTTGTCATCTCTATAGCCGTCTCTTCCATCAATAGCAGTACCGCTGTCATCATGTATAGAGTCAGATACCACGACTCCGTTGACAGGGTCTCCTCCACCCCATATAGGGAGTCTATGTATAGGAGTGCATGAAGTGCAACTCTTCAGGAAGAACAACAAGAATATAAGCAACAGCAATATCAGCAATGCCCACAACAACCACTTGAGACAACCACTACCTGTTAGCCACAACCATAGTCGCTTCCACCATGGCAGATGCTCCTCATACACCGCATTGATGATGGTGTCTTCGTTGATTGGCGCATAGAGGTTACGATCCCATTCCTTAAACTGATATCCTTTATGGCAGTTGACCATTGGTATCGCATTGATGTCGAGCGGTTGACCATCAGCTACCTCTACCGTATCAACTCCATCTATATCACCATGGTCACCTCCGCAGAATGTCACGGTA
>JAZLKQ010000016.1:0-2184 GCA_045597745.1 Bacteroidaceae bacterium
TCCCAACTGGGACGGCCTCGACGGTCATGTGGGCGGTCATTACCTCACCGCACTTGCCATCAATGCCGCCACAGGCAACGAGGAGTGCCGCAAGCGTATGGAGTACATCATAAGCGAAGTGGCAGCATGTGCTGAGGCCAACTGTAAGAACAATCCAGAGTGGGGAAAGGGATATATGGGCGGTATGCCAAATAGCAAGAACATCTGGCCACGCTTCAAGCAGGGCGACTTCAGCGTATACAACGGCTCATGGGCACCATTCTACAACCTCCACAAGATGTATGCAGGACTACGTGACGCATGGTTGTACTGCGGCAACGAACAGGCAAAGACACTCTTCCTCGACTTTTGCGACTGGGCTATCGACATCACGTCAGGGCTCAGCGATGAGCAGATGGAGCGAATGCTCGGCAATGAGCATGGCGGTATGAATGAGGTACTTGCCGATGCTTACGCCATCACCAAAGAGCAGAAGTATCTTGACTGTGCCAAGCGATTCAGCCATAAGCGACTCTTCGTCCCTATGTCACAGCGCCAGGACTGTCTTGACAATATGCATGCCAACACACAGGTGCCAAAGGTCATAGGATTTGAACGTATAGCCGAACTCAGCGGTGAAGAAGTGTACCATACAGCGGGCTCATTCTTCTGGGACATCGTCACAGGCGAGCGCTCACTTGCTTTCGGTGGAGATAGCCGTAGAGAACATTTCCCTGCCAAGGACGCCTGCATGGACTTCATCAATGACATCGATGGACCAGAGTCATGCAATACCAACAACATGCTCAAGCTCACGGAGGACCTCCACCGACGCAATCCTGAGGCACGCTATGCCGACTACTTCGAACTGGCCACATACAATCATATACTCTCCACACAGCATCCGGAGCATGGCGGATATGTGTACTTCACCCCAGCACGTCCACGTCACTACCGCAACTATTCAGCTCCCAACGAGGCTATGTGGTGCTGTGTAGGTACAGGTATGGAAAATCACGGCAAGTACGGACAGTTCATATATACACACAGGGGCGATGCCCTCTATGTCAACCTGTATACCGCTTCACAGCTCGTATGGAAGGAGAAGGGCGTCACACTTCGTCAGGACACAGACTTCCCATACGGCGAGAGCGCAAAGATCACAGTAGCTGATGGCAAGGGTGCCTTCAAGCTCATGGTACGCTATCCGGGATGGGTACGTCCGGGCGAGTTCGAGGTCACAGTCAACGGTCAGCCAGTCGACATCATCACCGGACCATCATCATACGTGATGATAGACCGCAAGTGGAAGAAGGGCGATGTAGTGAGCATCAAGATGCCAATGCACACCAGCATCAAGTACCTGCCAAACGTACCTCAGTACGTGGCACTTATGTACGGCCCTATACTCCTCGGCATGAAGGCGGGCACAGAGTCTATGGGTCCACTCCTCGCTGACGACAGCCGATTTGGCCAGTATGCAGGTGGCAAGAAGCTGCCTATCGACCAGGCTCCGATACTCATCAACAACAACATAGAGAGCATAGCAGAGCAGATCAAGCCAGTACCGGGCAAGCCTCTGCACTTCACCCTCAGCACAAAGATGATCAATCCACTTGAGGGCGAGCTGCAACCATTCTTTGAAATACACGACACACGATACATGATGTACTGGCTCGCACTCACAGAGGGCAACTACCAGAAGTACGTAGACAATCTGGCTCGACAGGAGCAGGAGCGTCAGGCACTCGAGGCACGTACCGTCGACAAGGTACAGCCAGGCGAGCAGCAGCCAGAGACCGACCACAAGATGGAGACCGATGAGTCATATACCGGTAATACCAACAATGTGTTCTTCCGCGACGCACGCAATGGACACTACTTCAGTTATCTCATGCAGACAGGCGGCGAGACAGAACTCAGCCTCCGACTCAAGTACTGGGGGGTAGGCGAGTGGAAGTCACACGAGTTTGACATATACGTAGACGACGTACTCGTCAAGTCAGTCAACAATACAGGCAAGTACCGTATATCAGAGTTCAAGGCTGAGACATACGAGATACCGGCTTCGTTGCTCAAGGGCAAAAAGCAAGTCAGAGTCAAGTTTGTAGCTGCACAAAACCGTCAGATCGGCGAGATCTACGAGGTACGTCTTGTCAAGTAAAATCAGTCATACGGTCGATGAGCGTTAGTCATACGTATGAT
>JAZLKQ010000017.1:0-8992 GCA_045597745.1 Bacteroidaceae bacterium
AAAATGGATTAAAATAGCAATTAGGCACAACTCATAGTTCAAGCGTCCGGACGGCAACTCTTCCCCTAAAGTAAGGGGAGTACCCGAAGGGGGAAAGGGTATTACATACTTTGTGTGCATATAGCCATGTCGTTTTAGTCACTAATACCCCTCCGGCTTTCAGCCAAGGCCTTACGGCACTCCTTTGGTTCGCTAAAGCTCACGCCGTCGCAAGCGAAGCTTCCATTCCGCTTCGCTCCTACTTTAGGGGAGGAGTATGCTTATGGCATAGCCAATGGATTATGTTCCTAATTGTATATCATTACAAAAAAAAGGGCAGGTCTTCACCCTGCCATTATCATACGACTTATCCCGTCACCGTTCCCGATACATCAACGTCGGACATAAATCTCCACCGCCATTAATCACCCCATATAGGGACTTCATCAGCCTCTTCGCCGCCACTGTCATAAGATACATCAAGCTTACGAGGCTCATCCTCAGGGTCTTGACTACCCTTGAGTATATCTGTGACAAGCCATTTGCGAACCAACTGATATTGTGGAGAAACGTATACCTTCTTCATGTCATCAACTATCATTTGACGTAAACTTTCTTAACCCTTCCATCTGAATATCGCACAATATTGACACCCTTATGCATCTGCTCAAGGCGCATACCGCCGATAGAATATACACCGACCACGCGACTATATTCTGCACTCCACTCCACAGACTCGACAGATGTTATAGTACCGTCATCATCAAGTCGCAATGCCTTAGCCTCCGGAACAGTACCCTCCACATATACTGGTACCTGATCCATGTCGATATAGGCGCGGTTGGCATTGACACCACCATTGCCATTCTTCAACTGCACGACCTTGTCTCCACTAATCACAAATTTACCAGCGTCCAACTGAGTCTGCTCATACACACCAATGAGACCATTGACCGACTTAGCCTTTGTCTCTTCATCGCCAGTATAAGCAAGCACCACCTTTGACGATCCATCGTCCTTAATATATATATAAGGTGTACCTGCATCAAGCTGACTGACCTTACGAACAAATAGTCCTGACACCCTATTAGCATCAGACTTATCTATCTCTTTTCCAATAAGTTCGTAAAACGTGGCACCCGAATAGTCATCTGCCGCTACAGCACATGGCACACATATCGTACCTATGCTATTGGTAATATCTGAACGTACATAGCCATCGGAAAATGTATATGCATAGGCTGGATAATAGCCAGAATTTTTCATGTTCGAAGATGCATAATTCCTAAATGACTTGTATGAATTAGTATATCTCAGAAGGATAAGCCTATTAGATTCATCACTTGAATAAAACAAATCATCAACTACGTACCACTTATCACGATTAGATGATTTAGTGACAAGATTGGTAGTTGTACCAGTACCATAATTTAAGTATATCTGATTGTTCAAGCTTTGTATTTTAGCAGATTTGTCGCCAGATGTATTTGTGGTATAAGTGATGTTCCACCCTATAGCATTTGTATCACCACATATAACCTTACCATTGACAACATCTACAGCTAAAGGATCAAGATAATTATCGGAATTAGAGACATTACTTGCAGCATAATAATCATCACCCACTTTACCCACTATCGCATAAGGCTGTGCTACTGCATGATATGCATTAAGAAGCATAGCACAAAAGAGTGATATATAGATAGTTAAGCGATTCATAATTATACTTTATACTTCAAAAGTAAATGTTAATTACTGATTCTTTGGAAGAAAATTCTGGTAAAGCACCACGTATGCCAATGCGTATGATAGGTAGATGAATGCTTCTGCAAAGTACACACCTATACAGCAACAAAGGAAACCTGCTATAGCAGCAAAGAACCAAATGATTGGCAAACCTATAAGGCTCATCACATTGTCACTTGTCATATTCCAGCTTGCCTTGAGGCAATCACCTATTGATGCTTCTGGATTGTCAATGCAATACAACTGTGCCATTGAAAGGCGCGCACCAAAATACAGACCTGGAATAAAACAAAGGAAACAGCCAATCATCACAATTACACCGAAAATCATATCTACTAAGAATGCCTTGGCGTATACCTTGAATGGCAAGTTAAAACCTTTGAAGTCAACTGACTGAAGCTCTCCCTTCACCAACTTGATACATACGCTGATGACACCAATAGTCAATATAGAACTAACTATTGACGAGATGTAAGTACCTACACTATTATTGTTATAGTTGGCAAACTGCTGTAGAAGTTCCTGATAGTCAATGTCGTTGCTATGAGTAGACAACTTTTCCAAATAACGCTGGAACTGTTCTCTTGCTCCAAAAGATGGTCCCAATAAATTACTAATAATACTATTGACGATACCGATAGCAAATAAATATACTGCAAGCATGAGGCCATGCTTCTTTGCCATCTCCCATGCAGATGACAAGTTGTCTGAAATATTAAACATGATTACTCTCTATATTAATGAACGATTAATTCTTAATGATTGTTCTAAGACAATTATACTTTATGACGCAACTGACTTAACAAACAAATGTAAGGTTAATAATAGCATTCTGGTTTTCAGCAACTTCACAACATTAACAGAAGAGCTTTTTCTACATCAATAAAAGATTTATCTATCATCTATTGAAGAACTTCACAATGTCATGGCAAAATAACAATGCGCCAAAATGTATATTATTACCTTTATATATAGAACAAAAGATAATAAATAAAGGGCAGCTTCATAGATTGAAACTGCCCTTAGTATATCTTATTGAAAACAGATTAAGCAAAATCTAACCTGCTCTCGATGGAAGAGCAATTAAATCTTCTTACCTGTATAGTGATGGTGTGTACCTTCCTCGTAGAACTCCTCAAAGTAGTCCCATCCATCAGCCTTCTGGTATGCCTTCTTGTAGCCAAGTGGCACATAGAGACGCATATAGATCTGCTTTGATCCCCATACGTCCTTACCAAGCTTAGCTGGAGTCTTACCCTGTACGTGGATTTCAAAGATTGAGTTGTTCATAAACGCTTCATCTTCAATCTCCTCAAGTGATGCAGGGAATGTAAACTTCTGTACGATTGTATTAGCGAATGCATGACGACCAATCTTCTTAAGATTCTTTGGGAAGATGATGATGTCAAGACCCCAACAACCGTTGAAAGTACCTTCCTCAATCTCAGTCATAGCATCTGAACATGTGATACGCTTGAGGTTCTTACATGTGCCGAATGCACCTGGAGCAACTGAAGTTACGTTTGCAGGGATTACATATTCACTCACACCTGTATTGTCATGAAGCTCGCCACGACCTGAAGGGCAACTGAGAAGACGGCTTCCGTCCTTTGTGAAGAGTACTCCGTCAACTACAGAGAGATACTGACTACCAGCCTCTACACCATAGTTCTTGAGAGCAAAACAATGAGGAGCGATGTTCTTACCAATCTGACGAACTGTTGCTGGGAACACAATCTTAGATACACGTTCCTGCTTGCTAAATGCCTCATCACCAATTGCTACGACATTCTTGCCATCAACAGATGAAGGGATATTAACCACACCTTCAAGTGTATCAGCCTTTACTACACCTACAACCTTAAGCTCGTTGCCAGATATAGTCTCGTACTTAATGCAATCCTTAACCTTTGTCTGAGCAGAAGCTGAAAGCGCTGCAATAAGGCATGCACAGCTTATAAACAAAGTCTTTATCATAGTGTTACTTATTTTTTTAGTTAATAATCAAAGTTTAATCACTAATCCTCTTACTTGTATTCATTCTGCTGGTAAGGGTTAGTCACTGTCTTACCATGCTCCTTCATAATGAAGACAACGGCACGGTTCCACTCATTGACTGGACCAGGCTGGAGTTGGTCACCATGGTAGTCAATGCTCAAGCGACTTGCATCAGCACCACACTCCTTAACAAGATAATTGTAAACATTAGTTGCACGACGCTTAGAGAGGGCAAGGTTGTAAGCAGGGTAAGCTGTCTGAATATCGGCATAACCTGTCACGATGATGTCTACATCTGGATGCTCCTTCATGAAGTTTGCAACCCACTGAATGTTCTTCTTCTGAATATCAGTGATATAATCACGGTCGATGTAGAACTGGATAGTTGTCTGAAGAGCCTCACCCCAGTTGATCTTCTGGATAGTAGTGACCTGTGCATCACGAGCCTTATCAGCCTCATCCTCAGCACGACGGATGTCCTCCTCCTTCTTCCAGTAGTCAGCCATGATATTACCTATAGTATACTTGAAGCGGTGGTTGCCGTGGCTATCCTTGAAGTGATAAGTTGCACCGAGGTGTACATCGAAGTATGTATCATAGACGCGGTCGAAACGTTTACCGTTGTATGCGTCGTCGGTACCATTAAATGTCACTTCAAACTGCACGTCCCATGGCTCGCTTACTTTGTACGCTGCCTGAAGACCTACGTGTGCAGCAAAGTAGTTTCGCTTCTTTGTGTTAACATTATAAGTAAATACTTGTTCTTTACCCTTGCTGTCAACGAGAGTGATACCATTTCTCCATGTATTCAACTTGTCCTCATCAAATGAGAGGTTACGATTGTAACCAAGACCTACAATACCAATGAGGTTGAAGCGACGTGTTTCGCTATACTGCATTACAACATTAGTAAGGTTGATCATACCATCAACATACGCAGCAAAGATAGAGAAGTCATAGTTACCGAACTTGTTTGGCTGGTTTGGATCCTTATACTTCATTCCTGCAAACTCGTGGCTAAGGTCAGCAAGACCATAGTAAGCACGACCTACCTGTGGATTGTATGCTGCAGTCACGCGCATACCGAAAGATGGATAGAACCACTTACCCACGCCGATCTTTACACTTGGACGCTCGTTCTTAAAGAAGTTACCGAAACGTGTATTCTCTGACATTGAGTGAGAAACACCAACGTTAGCAGTAACGTACCAATTGTCCCAGAACTTGTAATGATGCAAGAAGCTGGTCTGTGTAAACTCATAATCCTTAAATACAATGACTGAATCCTGATAACTTACAGAGTTGTCGTCATAGATCTGTGCGTTAGAATTAACAGCAAATGAAGCTGCAACGCACATTGATAATATTATTCTTTTCAACATGATAATTACTCTTTAGTATATTGATGAATTAGTCGTTAACAATAAAGATGATATACTTACCAGCCTTTGTTACGTTCTCCTTACGCATGATGTAGTCATTGTAAGCAGCCTTTGTTGGGATCACCTTCACGCTCTGGAGTGGAATCTCCCAACGATTCTTGAGCATCTCTGCAATGACGATTGCACGGTCATTGAAGAGCTTGTCATCCTTCTCAGAATTGTTTGTGATGATGATAAGGTCATTCTCAGCCTTGTTCCAAGCCTTAGCTGTAGTATAGATATTGGTCTGCTGGAGTCGGTCGATATCAGTCTTGTTGTCATCGAAGGCGATGAGTGAATAGAGCTTCTTTGACTCAACCTCTGTAGTAACGTCAACATTTACAGGATTAGCGAGGTAGTAGTCGCGGATGTTCTTAAGAGAGTCGAGCTTAGCGTTCTGCTTATTAACGACTTCCTGTGGAACACGTACGTATGTGAAGTCACGAGACTTCTTGTCCTTGTTGAGGAAATGGTATGATACACCGACAAGAACATTAAGGTGACCGTCCCACTTATCGTTAGATACACGTCCGTCGAATGAGTCGTCGAGGAAGCTTTCGATAGCTTCAACATTGAGTTTCCACTTGCCTTCACGGTCAAGACGCATAGTCGCTCCAAGACCGGCACGGATAGAAATCAAACTTGTGCGCTTGTCGAAGTAAGTGTCTGTAACGTCGTTTGCCTGGTGCTTCTGATAATTCTTGTCAGCCCACTTGTCTGAGAATCCGAATGAGATCTCACCTCCAAGGCCGATGATACCCTTAAGCTGGAAGAAGCGGTTCTCACGGAAACCAAGGAACAAGTTAGTGAAGTTAGGCATGTAGTCAATGCCCACACCAAGGTTGTTGAAGTGATACTGGTTGTCATTTCCGTACTGAGAGGAGTTGAGCTGACCAGTGTTACGACCGTAAGTGAACTGAACACGCAACTCATTGACTGGTGTAAGACACTTACCGATGCTAAGTGCACCAGCAACATTTAACTTCTTAAGATAGTCGGTGTTGTTAGTAAAGCTACCCCATGACTGGAGTCCACCAGCATAAAGACCCACGTACCAGTTGTCTACAAAGTTTGTACGAGAAACGTGTGCAGAGTCAACCTTCACATCTTCATAGGCCTTGTACTGGGCAAATGAGCAAATGCCAAACAAAGCTAATGCTACAGTTAAAATCGATTTCTTCATTATATAACTATTTTATTTTATTTATTTCTTTAAGTAATTTCCTTCTTTCATTGAGGCATAACCAATCGCTCGTCCAAGCGTCATTTACACCTTATTATATATATAGGGGCGTATGATCATATAGTCATTTACACCTTATATTATATATAAGAGCGCTTGATTATGTCTATAGGGGCGTGTAATCTGACATTGACTGAGGGGGAAATCCTCTGCAGACACATCCTTCCTATATCGTCACAGTGGGATAGCAGCCGTAGAGTCGGCACAATAACACATGGGGAATTCGCTCCTTTTCATTAGTTCCACCAAATGTTGATTATACTTATACTCACTGTTGCAGAGTCGTCAGCCACACTTGCGCGAGCTTGAGTCCACTGCATGTTGGACTTCCTCAGTCCTCATTGTCCAGAACTTCAAACCTCGACTGGTTGCTCTTAAATTCCGGTACAATATATTTCATCTGCTTGACGATCGCCATCTCATCAAAAGAGTCTGCGATGTCTATCAACTTATCTATCTCTGCCGAAGCCTCGGCGTATTGAGTCTGACGTACTGTAGCTACCTTAATCTTAGGATGTACAGTAGGTTTTGTCGTCTCCTTGTCGTCCAGGACTTCCTCATAGAGCTTCTCCCCATGTCTCAGTCCTGTATATACTATCTTGATGTCTGCTCGACCACTCATGTTAATCATCCTCTGGGCGAGATCACTTATCCTGACAGGTTCGCCCATATCAAACACGAATATCTCACCACCCTTGCCCATCGTTCCTGCTTCAAGTACAAGCTGACATGCCTCCGGTATGAGCATGAAGTATCGTGTGATGTCCGGATGTGTCACCGTCACGGGACCGCCTTCCTCTATCTGCTTTTTGAAAAGCGGGATGACAGAGCCGTTGGATCCGAGCACATTGCCAAATCGTGTTGTGACAAACTGTGTAACCACCTTCTTGTCCTTAGTCCTCACCTCCACATCGAGCTCTCCCCTCTTGATTGCCTCATTGAGACTCTGCACGTAAATCTCGCATATACGCTTCGAGCATCCCATGACATTAGTAGGGTTGACGGCCTTGTCTGTAGATATCATCACAAACTTCTTGACGCCATACTCTACGGCAAGGTCTGCAAGAATCTTTGTGCCGAGGATATTGTTGTGAACACTCTCGCTCGGATTGTCCTCCATCATTGGCACATGCTTGTATGCCGCCGCATGAAAGACATATTCTGGTCGATACTTTTCAAAGATCGCGGTCATTCGACCCTTATTGCTTATGCTCGCGACTATCGTCTCCGAGTTGATGAAAGCCCAGTCGTGCTTCATCATAAGCTTTATGTCATGCATAGGAGTCTCAGCCTGGTCGATGAGTATGAGCTGCTTTGGCTCAAACTTAGCTATCTGTCTCACCATCTCGCTGCCTATACTGCCCGCCGCTCCAGTCACTACTATCCTGCGGCCACGCAGCATATCGCCTATGCTCTGCATATCTATCTTGATAGGATTGCGTGGCAGGAGTTCCTGATTGTGCTTCTGCTGCTTCTGCATGATGATAAACACCTCTCTCACCAGCACACGTACAAGCACCATTGCAATAGACCCTGCCATAAAGCAGATCGCAAAGACTCTCTTAGGTATATGCACCGCCATTGGTATCATATCCACAAGAGGTATGATGAGTATGGCAATCACCGAAGACACCAGCATCGACATGCCTATCTTGATGATGTCTCTCGACGTAGTAAGGCGCATAATGCCCGCATACGTCTTGAACACTCTCATGCCTATCAAGTACACTACCATGTAGATGGCGAGTGTATGTATGGCCATCGGACCATACCTCAACGCCACTGATGGTCGTACTGTAAACGCATAACTCAAATAACTTGAACCGAAGACGATAGCAAGATCCACCAAGGTGATGCACCAGTATGGCAGGGAGTTTCTGGAGAAATACCAGTTTGCTATCTTTATGAGCAATCGTCTTAGTTTGTTCTTCAGCATTTATTTGTCCGCGTTTATAATTCCTCTTCTTTATGAACTTCTCACACACCGGCAGAATATCACATCGTGTCGATCAATCTGTGTGCTACAAGTATCATCAGGTGTATTTATCACCGAACGTATGTATATAGTACGCCCTTAATACGCTACAAAGTTAGTAATAAAATCTTAATGGTGTAATAAAACTGACCTTTTTTCGTCGATTTAACACAGAAAAAATTGTTTTTCCTCAAATATGTAAACGAAATGACAACATGATATAGCAACAAAAATCGCTCTGCAATACAAAAATTAACAAAGCCTCAACCAAAATTAACCATATTTAGGACGGCATATCGACCTCTACAACGACTCGGCACATGACTTCATATAAAAAGAAAAGGGAATCAGATAGGACTTGGTCTATATAATTCCCAAAAACAATGGTAATGATATACTTTTTGGCACACCTCAATAGTCCAAGCGTCCGGATGGCACTACATTCGGGAACAAGTCCGAAGTCCCCCTAAAGTAGGGGGAGTACCCGAAGGGGGAGGGGGTATTACATACTTTGTGTGCATATAGCTAAGTTGTCTTTAAGTCACTAATACCCCTCCGGCTTTCAGCCAAGGCCTTACGGCACTCCTTTGGTTCGCTAAAGCTCACGCCGTCGCAAGCGAAGCTCCCATC
>JAZLKQ010000018.1:0-3399 GCA_045597745.1 Bacteroidaceae bacterium
CCACACCGGGCAAGACCATGCTCATCAACCACTTCATGATCAATGACTCATGGTATCTCGTGGACTTGCCAGGCTACGGATTTGCCCTGCGTGGCAAGAGGGAGATGGACAAACTACAGAATCTCATCAATCACTATGTACTTGACCGCCAACAGCTCACATGCCTCTTCGTGCTCATAGATATACGTCATGAACCTCAGAAGAAGGATATCAACTTCCTCAACTTCCTTGGGGAGAATGGCGTGCCATTTGCCATCATATTCACAAAGGCAGATAAGATCAGCGTCAGCAAGCAACGCCTCAACGTCAAGTCTTACCTCGACACTCTTGCAGAGCAATGGGAAGAGTTGCCTCCACACTTCATTACAAGCAGTTCGTCAAAGCTCGGACGAGACGAGGTGCTCAACTATATCGACTCCATCAACAAGAGCCTATAGGGGTGGCATACGGCATTGAGATGCCACCCTCCCTATAATGAATGACGTATGACATAAATTCCACATTTAAGTAGGCAAACATCATTTTTAAGAGCATTTCTTGTTGTAGTTAAAAAGAAATGCTTATCTTTGCACCCATAAAGGCAATTACATTGTTGTAATCAAACCGCAGTATCAGGCGAGTCTGACTACAAATATTCATTATTATTTCCATTATATCATTTACAAATCGTACTTAGCAAGTACCACATGCATTATGCATTGTCAAGTATGCATCATGCGTCAAGCATTATCAATCACGAATTATCAATTATGCATCATGCATTAGTAACTATGCATCATGCATCAAGCATTAAGCATTATGCCATATACAAAAGAAGAATTACTCGAGAAGAGCCGTGAAGAGCTCGACTCCATAGCCTCAGCGTACGACATAGACAGTCGCACACTCGACGATCGTGGACTAATATACGAGATACTCGACAAGTCCGCAAGCATGGTCGCTGCCAACACTGAAGAAAAGACTACCCGCAAGAGAGCACGTATCAAGACCGTCGACCGTGTCTATACTGCCAATCAGAAGGGAGCACGCAAGATAGACAAGACTGTCAAGAAGGTCAAGGATGACTCACTCTTTGGCGCACTCTCTGACGAGGAAAAGGCAGAGATGAGCAATATCAACGCATCAACCGATGTCGCTGTCGGCACAGCTTCTCCCGTAGCAGAGCAGACAGCCCCTGAAGACACAGCCGTCAAGACTACAACACGCAAGAAGACTACAACTAAGGCAAAGGCCACAAAGAAGTCAGAACCTAAGGCAGAGGCGGACGCACCTGCAGAAGCGACACTCTTCGACAGTATTAGCACAGCAGAATCTGAAGCAAATGCCGAGGCTACTCCGAAGAAGGCAAGACGCACTCGCAAGAAGGCAGAAGAACCTGCACCTGCACCTGCCGACGACATGGGAACAACAGATGCAAACCAGCCAGCACAACCTCAGGCAGACGTAGACGGCACACCTACAGACACTAAGCCAGCAGACCTTGCAGATATCATACCAGAAGCGGCGTTTGCTGTAGGGGCAAGCAAACCTACAGAGACCATCATGACCACTGCTACTGACTCCACAGGATTTGTTGCCCCAGACGACGACACAGACTTCATCATCATTGAGGATATACCTGCAGAGCACTTCACGTTCTCTTCCAATCCGATGGACTTCTTCAAGAAGGAAGATGCCCAGATTGCCGACGAGTACTATGCTCAGGAAGACAGTGACACCTCTGCACAGCCTGTCAGCAAGGCGATGCCTACACCAAGAGAGCGACAGTACGATTTCGCCGGCATCCTCTCTGCCACTGGCGTACTCGAAGTCATGGACGGATACGGATTTCTCCGTAGTTCTGACTACAACTACCTGTCATCACCAGACGACATCTACGTCAGCCAGTCGCAGGTCAAGCAGTACGGACTCAAGACGGGAGATGTCGTGGAGTGCACCATACGCCCTCCAAGAGACGGTGAAAAGTTCTTCCCTCTCGTAAGCGTCACACGCATCAACGGATGCGAACCTTCTGTGGTACGCGACCGCATACCATTTGAATACCTCACCCCACTCTTCCCTGACGAGAAGTTCAGACTGTGTAGCGGACGAGGCGACACATCATCATCACGAGTCGTCGACCTTTTCTCACCTATCGGCAAGGGACAGCGTGCTCTCATCGTCGCACAACCAAAGACAGGTAAGACCCTCCTCATGAAGGACATCGCAAACTCCATTGCACGCAATCATCCTGAAGCTTACCTCATGATGCTCCTCATCGATGAGCGACCAGAAGAGGTTACCGACATGGCACGTACCGTAAACGCCGAAGTCATCGCATCTACATTTGACGCACCAGCAGACAATCACGTCAAGATAGCCAACCTCGTACTCGAGAAGGCGAAGCGCATGGTAGAGTGCGGACACGACGTAGTAATATTCCTTGACTCCATAACACGACTCGCACGTGCATACAATACCGTCAGCCCAGCATCAGGCAAGGTACTCACAGGTGGTGTCGACGCCAACGCACTGCAGAAGCCAAAGCGATTCTTCGGCGCAGCGCGCAACATCGAGGGAGGAGGCTCACTCACCATCATTGCCACAGCGCTCATAGATACAGGAAGCAAGATGGACGAAGTCATCTTCGAAGAGTTTAAGGGTACTGGTAACATGGAACTGCAGCTCGACCGCACGCTCGCCAACAAGCGCATATTCCCTGCCGTCAACCTCATCGCATCATCTACACGACGCGACGATCTCCTGCACGACGACGCTACTATACGCCGTATGTGGGTACTGCGCAAGCACATATCAGACATGACATCTGTCGAAGCTATGAACCTCGTACTGCAGCACATGAGCGGCACGCTCAACAACGAAGAGTTCCTCATGTCTATGAACGGATAACATACCCACTCGCATATACATACATATACATATATAACACTCCCCCTTGCCGACAAAAGAGCCGACAAGGGGGAGTGATATATATAACGACAACTGCACTTGTATATTTAGTATTGACTACCTTTCATCAGCAGTTTGTCTATTGTCATACCGTTGACAAATCTGTCTATGTCTATAAGTGTTGGTGCTCCATTTACATATCCCCGATCGCTAAACTGCCATACATCAGCACAAGCTTTTCCCTTTAGTATCGGGTGCCTGCTTATATTGGAGATCCATAAGTAATACGCACTTGCTTCGGGGTATAGATAATTGTCATATATATCTTCGCTCGTGTATATCATCGGCTTTCTGCCATAATGATTCTCCATCAACCTTGCAAGACTCATCACCTTATCACAGATAGTGCTCCTGTCAATACCCTTCATGCCTATCCATTCCACGTCAATAACGGGGATAAGGTCCATGCTTTTGCCCGATGTATAAGCCCTGAAGTTTTCAAACTGAGCC
>JAZLKQ010000019.1:0-2587 GCA_045597745.1 Bacteroidaceae bacterium
TTCTACCTTGACAGATCCAGGCAACTTGCAGCTGGTGTGGCGCCCTGTCAGCAGGACGATGGCTACTGGACACGCTCTATGCTATGTCCTGACGACGCTCCAGGCTACGAGACAAGTGGTACTGCATTCTTCACTTACGGCATATTGTGGGGAGTAAACAACAAGATACTTCCTGCCGCAACATACAAGCCTACTATCGACAAGGCATGGAACTATCTCTACACTAAGGCTCTACAGCCCGACGGAAGCATCGGTTATGTACAGCCTATCGGCGAGAAGCCAGACCCTACACGCAAGGTCGACGCACGCAGTCAGGCACCATTCGGCACAGGCGCATGGTTGCTCGCTGCATGTGAATACTATAAGTACATCAAGAAGTAAGACTATATCAACCAACCCGTATCGGAGAGTTGCGATGAGCGACTCTCCCTTACTATTCATACATATCAGGCCATACATTCGTCATATCCCCGTTACTACTTAACATCTACAACAAGTTACTAACACCAAGACAACAATGAAACAGTTTATCAAGTATGTATTAGCGACAATCGTTGGTATTGCAGCCATTGCCGTCGTATTTACCATCTTCTCCATCATCATGCTGGTTGGCGTATCTATGCAAGACAGCGCTCCCGTAAGTGTTGCTGACAACTCTGTACTTGTCATAAAACTCAATGGTGACATCGATGAGCGCTCTAAGGAGAATCCCCTTGCATCTATCCTCAACAGCGATGTCGTCGAGTCTAATGGACTTGACAATATGCTCGTTGCCATCAAACACGCAAAGGACAATGACAATATCAAGGGCATATATATTGAGACCAAAGCATTTGGCGGAGCCAATCCTGCCACTTTGCAAGAGCTTCGCGATGCGCTTGTAGACTTTAAGACATCTGGTAAATTCATCTTGTCATACGGCGAACGATACACTCAGGGAGCATACTATGTATGTAGTGTTGCCGACTCGCTCGTTGTCAATCCTCAGGGCATGATAGACTGGAAGGGACTTGCGTCGCAGGTAGTATACTACAAGGACCTATTCGACAAGCTCGGTGTCAGTATGCAGGTATTCAAGGTCGGCACATACAAGTCTGCCGTCGAACCTTTCCTTCTCTCAGGGATGAGCGAGGCCAATCGTGAGCAGATCACCACCTACGACACAGAGATATGGGGACAGCTCCTTAAGGATGTCAGCAAGTCACGCAAACTGTCTAAGGACAAGCTTAATGAACTTGCTGACTCGTCATGCATGTTTATGGAACCTAAGCTTTATGTGAAGCATAAGCTTGCGGACAAGCTTGCATACACCGACGAAGTACCTCAGATACTTGCCAACATGATGGATGTAGACAGTCCTGACGACTACTATACTGTCAGCGTCAAAGACCTTGCCAATACCGCCAACAGCGAACCAAAGGACGATAGCGGCAATATCATTGCGGTATATTATGCATACGGTAACATCGTAGACGAGCCTTCGTCATCAGCACTCAACGATGCCGACGAGATAGTAGGGTATAAGGTGGCAAAAGACCTTGAAGAGCTTGCCAATGACGATGACATCAAGGCGGTAGTGCTAAGAGTAAACTCAGGTGGCGGTAGCGCATACGCATCTGAGCAGATATGGAATCAGGTGCAGAAGATGAAGGCAAAGAAGCCTATCATCGTATCTATGGGCGGACTCGCAGCATCTGGCGGTTACTATATCAGTTGCGCAGCCGACTGGATCGTCGCAGAACCAACTACACTCACAGGTTCCATCGGTATCTTCGGTACATTCCCTGAGGCGGGTGAACTCCTTAACGACAAGCTCGGCATACATTTCTCAACTGTCAAGACCAACGAATATGCAGATTTTGGCGATATATCACGCCCTGTCAACGAAGGCGAACAACGTCTCCTGCAAGGATATATCAACAGAGGATATGACCTCTTCACCCGTCGATGTGCCAATGGTCGTGGTGTAAAGCAAGACTCTATCAAGGCTATAGCAGAGGGACGCGTATGGACAGGAGTACACGCTAAGACTATCGGTCTCGTCGATCAGCTCGGCGGACTCGACGAAGCCATAGCGGTAGCAAAAAAGAAGGCAAAGGTCGACAACTACTCCATCATGAGCTACCCTGCCAAGGCAAATATCTTTGACAACCTGCTCGAAGAGGCTACAAGCACATCATACGCCAACGACCAGTTGCACGAACTCATGGGCGAATACTACGACATGTTTACCATACTGCGTCGTATATCAGACAAGCCTACAGTACAGGCGAGCCTGCCATACTACCTGAAGTTCAATTTGTAGCACCCCCTCGTATACATCATTCACCCATCAATGACAAAAGTGTTGACCCTGCTCCTCATGCCACTGTCATGGCTATATGGTATCATCACAGGCATACGCAACATACTCTTCGACAAGGGCATACTACCCTCAGAAGAGTTTAATCTGCCAGTGATATGCGTAGGCAATATAGCAGTAGGAGGCACGGGCAAGACACCACATACCGAGTATCTGATACGCTTGCTCGCCCCACACCATAAGGTGGCTGTGCTGAGTCGTGGATACAAGCGCAAGTCTAAAGGC
>JAZLKQ010000020.1:0-3703 GCA_045597745.1 Bacteroidaceae bacterium
AGAAGTATGACGAACGCCTGTCGCTTGCTCCGAGAGACATCGTCGCCCGTGCCATAGACAAGGAGATGAAGATACATGGACTCGACCATGTATGTCTCGATGTGACTCACAAGGACCCTGAGGAGACCAAGCATCACTTCCCTAACATATACGCCAAGTGCCTGTCTATCGGCATTGACATCACTAAGCAGTATATACCAGTCGTGCCATGTGCGCACTATATGTGTGGTGGTATCAAGGTGGATCTTGACGGACAAAGCAGCATACAGCGCCTGTATGCGGTCGGTGAATGTTCATGTACAGGACTGCATGGTGGCAATCGTTTGGCAAGCAACTCTCTCATCGAGGCAGTGGTATATGCTGATGCGGCAGCCAAACATAGCCTTGAGGTCATCGACAGCTATGACTTCAACGAGAAGGTGCCTGAGTGGAATGACGAAGGTACGATGACCAATGAGGAGAAGGTGCTCATTGCTCAGGATGCCAAGGAGGTCAACCAGATAATGTCTACATACGTCGGCATAGTTCGTAGTGACTTGCGTCTGCATAGAGCGTGGGAGCGTCTTGATCTCCTGTACGAGGAGACCGAACATCTCTTCAAGCGAGTCAAGCCTACGAAAGATATCTGTGAACTTCGCAACATGATCAACGTGGGTTATCTCATCACTCGCCAAGCACTCGAACGCAAGGAGAGCCGTGGTCTGCACTTCACGGTAGACTATGAGAAACATGCTCTGGACAAGAAGTAAGAGGAGATGTATATCATAAAGAAGGAGGCTGTGTCAGCACTTTTGACACAGCCTCTTATAATGTAAAGGTATGTATGTCTTACTGTAATGACATACACCTTCGTCTTATTACAGCTTCTGGTACTCGGCAAATATCTTATCGGCAATCTCCTGCATCTCTTCAGAAGAGAGTGAGAGCTTGGCGTTGGAGAATATCATATCTTTCTCGCTCTGCATCGGTACGAGGTGGATGTGTGCATGTGGCACTTCGAGTCCGAGTACTGCCTGACCGACCTTGATGCAAGGGTATGCTGCCTTGATGGCTCGTGCAACCTTCTTCGCAAAGACTTGGAAGCGTGCTATCTCGTCATCTTCCATATCGAAGATATAGTCTACCTCTCTACGTGGTATGCATAGTGTGTGCCCCTTCTGCAGTGGTGCTATGTCGAGGAATGCGTAAAACTCGTCGTCTTCTGCACACTTGTAGCTTGGTATTTCTCCTTCTGCAATCTTGGTGAATAGTGACATGAGAATGTATATGTTTTGGAGTTGACAACTAAGTGACGTGATAACCTTATCCTATTGAGATGTTGAGAATCTCAAGTTCGATAATGCCCTGAGGTATCTTGATCTGTGCGCTTTCGCCAACTCGCTTGCCGAGGAGTCCTTGAGCGATTGGAGTCTTGACAGAAATCTTGTTTTCGCGGAGGTTAGCTTCGCTCTCGCTTACGATAGTGTAGGTCATCTTCATGCCAGTCTTGACATTCTTCATCTCTACCTTAGAGAGTATCTGTACAGTCTCAGTTTGTACCTTAGAAGGGTCGAGTATCTTTGCGTCAGCAAGAGTTTGCTTTAGTTGTGCAATCTTAGTCTCGAGCTTGCCCTGAGCTTCCTTTGCTGCATCGTATTCTGCATTTTCTGAAAGGTCACCCTTCTCGCGAGCTTCCTGAATCTGACGGATTACCTCTGGTCTTTCTATTTCTTCGAGGTGCTTAATCTCGGCTCTGATCTTGTCAAAGCCTTCCTGTGACATATATGCCATGATTAGTTGTTTGAGTTTTTAAGTTTATAAGTTATTGAGTTCAATGTATCGCACCAATTATTGTTAGGTGTCGATTTGCCATAAAAAATAGAAGAATTCCGGCACACATGTGTGAATGACGGAACTCTCCTCTTTAGTATTGCGGTGCAAATTTACTCCTAAAAAAGTTATTGACAAAAGATTTGTCGTTAAAAGTGGGTAAATTGGTGCAAAAATGCTTAACTTTGTTGTCATTAACACTGATAACTCCTTACTTATATATATGTTGACAGAAAAGGAATGTGAGTTTCTTCATTCTAACATGAAAGGAACAATGATTGAGGCACTCGGCATCAGATTTGTGCCTACAGACGATGATGTAGCACTGGCAGAGATGCCAATATGTGCCTCTACTCGCCAGTACTTTGGCATACTGCACGGAGGTGCTTCGCTTGCTCTTGCTGAGACTATAGCCGGTGCGGGATCGTTGCATATCACGGGATATGACGGTACGAAGGTGTGCGGTGTCCAGGTATCGGGCAATCATGTGCAGATGTCTGCTACGGAGGGCAAGGTATATGGAAGGGCTACGCTGGTGAGTGCCGGCAAGTCGACTCATGTGTGGAATGTCGATATTGTGGGTGAGGACGGTACTCTGATCAGTACCGAAAGAGTAATGAACAGACTATTGAAATGATACGTAAGCTGCTAAATACTGGTCATTCGTTTGCCGCATATCGTTTGCCATACGCTGACGAGTACAGGATTGTGGTGAGTCATGCTTCTGGACATGGTGATATGCGGTGTGCAGATATTGAGAGCCTGGAGGGTGTAAAGGCATTTGTCATGTTGCCGTTCTCGTCAGACAGTGGACATGATGCTGTCGTGATACACGCAGATGAGGACTATGTGGTCAAAGTGATTGATACTGTCGATGGAATGATGGATAATGACTGTGACATGGATAGTATGTCTCATGTAGAACCTTCGGCTGAATATAGTGCGGCATTCATGAAGTTTCACTCAGCCATTTCGTCTGGAATGTTTGGCAAACTCGTGCTTTCTCGTTCGGCGGATATAGAGATAGGCGAAATAGATGTGGCACGAGTATTTGCTAAGGCCTGCAACATGTACCCCCGCATGATGGTATACCTGTGTCGTCATGCCGATGGTCAGATATGGATAGGATGTACTCCAGAGATACTTGTGTCGGGCAGCAAGTCACATTATCGTACTGTAGCACTTGCGGGTACGATGAAGGACACGGGCAATGATGTGCCTTGGAGTGAGAAGAACCGTGACGAACAACGTATCGTAGCCGAGTATATCAAGTCAAGGATTGCTCCTTACTCGAGCGTGATAGAGGAGGAGGGACCATATACGTCAAGAGCAGGACAATTGTTGCATCTCAAGACGGAATTTCACTTTACGCCACGTCCAGACGTAAGTGTCGCACAGCTTGCCCATGCCATACATCCGACACCTGCAGTATGTGGCATACCGCAGCACGAGGCATTGAGATTTATACTTGCCAACGAAGGCATAGACCGTTCGTATTATTCGGGCATTGTCGGTATGCTCGACCCAAGTGGAGAGACCGATCTATACGTCAATCTGCGCTGTGCTCGCATCATGTCAGGCAAAGCCACCCTGTATGCGGGCGGTGGCATCTTGCTTAAGTCTGACCTCGAGATGGAGTGGTATGAGACTGAAGAGAAGATGAAGACTATAAGGAGGACTATCGGTTGCGCCCCAATGACTCAATAACTCTCAAAACCAGACAGACAATGTTTAGTTCAAAACGAAATATTCAGCAGTTGACCTCGCTGATGAAGTCAGCAGAAATATGCACGGTCGTCGTATGCCCCGGCAGTCGCAATGCAGCACTTGTACACAACTTCAATGCGGCCGGCATGACCTGTTATGAGGTTACGGACGAACGTTCGGCGGGATT
>JAZLKQ010000021.1:0-11947 GCA_045597745.1 Bacteroidaceae bacterium
CTGACAGATAACTGCCCTCATATATGTCTACAGTCTCCGACTCCTTTACCCTGACACAAACACTAACGATGGTAGCCGTATCTGCAAATGTTACGGACTCAACATCTGTCGATGTTACATTCATGTGGATTGCATGTACCTCGTCCCACCTTGTCGTTATTCCCTTAGCCGATACACATGCCATGAGCATGGTAGTAATTAATAAAGTTTTGTTCATCTTTCTTGGATATTATAGTATTCGTTACACATTGATTTCATCGAGTAAAAGATAACATGTGGAGTCTAAAGGCTTATTACAGCTTACCGACCTTGCCAATAAAGAGTACCGCATTAGTACTATACTCTTTGATATAGAAAAAGAATGGTCTATCAAATGTCAGTTCCATTTTCTTCTGAGGACCGAGATTATCTCCCAATGCTCCATAGATATAGGTTGACGACGAGGCTACAGTACCATCCTCATCCACCTTCACATTAGCTTTCTGCTTGATTAGGCTCACGAACAGTTCTGCATCTGACAAGTTAGACAGATTGGCACTTTCGTCAAATATCTTTGTGACGCCCATGCTCTTGAGTGATGGAATCAGGTCTATTTCGCTGTCCAACTCAAACTTAGGGAGCTTGAGAGATACATCTGAGAGGATTGCGTTCTCGTGCATGTCCAGTTCCTTAGAAGCAAAATGCCCGATTACTTCATCAAGACCTACACCTTCTGCCGGAAGTACAAGCACTATGCTGTATCCCTTGTTCCCGTAGTCCTTTTCACATGCCACATACTTTTCATTGCCAAAACAGTTCATGTCCTCTCTCGATGACATCATCTGCACTGTGCTCTCCGTATTGTCTTCATTATGAAATACTGCAGGCTTGGTGTCTTTCCTGTCAAATGGGAGAGACCATTTGGCCTTGAAATAAGTAGCATTGGCTATGACTATCTTTACGTCTTCTGGTATATATTGTATCAATGATGGTATAGCTCCATTAGTGTTGTCACTCGCCCACGCATTGATGGCGTCAAGGGCAGACTTGCTGCTGAAGTCCACGCTATTCACCTCTGCAAAATAGTTGTTTTTGCACATATCCACAAACGACGGCTTTGCCATAGTGCCTTTTGCCATCCATATACTATTTGCCAGCTTGACTGTGGATCTCGTGTCCACAAGAGGCAATTCCTCTACAAGTAGCCTATTGAAGCCATTGACATCATCCATATTTAGACCTTCACCAAACACATCAGATAGTTCCTGACGAGTATCACCATCAGCCCCGTTTGCCAGCATGGCAAGAGCCATCTCCGCACTTATTGGAGAGAAGAACAGATTATGCTCGTCCGTATTACGCACATTGTCAAACAATCTAAACGCAAACTCGTTTGAAACATTGCATACAGCACTCTCCTCTTTTGATAGGAGAATCATATGTGTTGGTGCGACATCAATAGATGCAGGTTTACTGTCATCGTCAGTACATGCTATGAACATGGAGCCCAAAAGCATGGTAGTAAATAATAGTTTCTTGTTCATAATAAATTGTTAGTTATGCCATAGTTTGAAATATTGTACATTTACTGAATAATTATGATTAGATTGAGAGGCGTGAGTACCATTGTCACTATATACAACAGAAGAAAGAGCAAATACGTTATCTGAAAAATACCCATTACTATTTCCGTAGAATCCCCAATTATAATGGTTGTATAAAGTTTTTGCAGGACCAGCTTCATAATTGAGCACCCACATTCCTCTATCGTTCTTTACATATTCTCTATGCATAACCTCATAATAACGTACGCCATCAGCAATCCACATGTGTTTAATTGTTAGAGAGTCACCTGTCCCAACACTATTTTGACCACTCATCATCATTATGCAATCACTAATATTGTTATATACATCCATGGAATGGTAATTGCTGACAGGACTCACATTATAACCAAGGTTTATCAGCGTTAGCCATATATTGCTCAAATACGTATTAGTTTTATTACTTAAATAACTACTACTTGACATGTGACCTAATTGTCTACACAATTTACCAATAGCAGAATGCTCGTAAGCTGTTGCATTGCATGAAATACAATAGTTGTTTTCTGAGCCTTGAACATGCTTTTTAATATCATCCCATACCAAATCTTGTGAATTAGCATCTCTTCCACTATATGTCAGACTAATAGTTGTGGGATATTCATAATAACTCATGGCCATCGCAGAAGCTGTGTTAGCGCATCCGGCAATATGGTTTGGGCAATAAAATCCCTCAGGCCATTTCTGCCCCCACCTTACTTGCACCTTTGGCCCAATGACACGCCTATTTATCGTGTCATTCACATATTTTATTTGTTGATGACCACCTGGAGTAACAGCTCTTGACAACGCTCTCTCTCCATCGCTTTCTTGTACATACACTTTTGCAGCATCCATAAACATTTGCAGACCTTCATTCTCTTCATATAGCTCATCGCCGAACTCCCCCTTTTCTGTAATGGCAAGTAAGCCTTCTGTTGCTCTGTTTGCCGAAACAACAGCATATCCTTCCTTGTCTGCAAAATTTATCACGTACATCAAGGTATCAGGCAACGTGCTGCGAGTTCCTTGAGTAGCAATAACCTTTATTTTATTCTTATCTATATGCCTTCCGCCTGCTCTTGTGCCTATACCATTATCATCAAGCATAGACATAGAGCTTTGAGCTATCTCAACAGCTTCTTCTTGAGAGCGAATTTCACCAAAGCTTATAGATGTGGAATTATCGTTTATCTCCACACTTTCTTCTTGAGTACATGCTATAAACATAGTACTACAAAACACAATAAATAACGATAGTTTTTTGTTCATACTGTTTTGATTTAATAAATTAATCAGACTCAAATATTACTCTATTTCAAATTCCCCTTCGTACAATACATCATTACATAATATAGAAATATAATATATTCCATTATTATATGATGACATGTCAATAATTATAGGTGTACAGCTGTCGACGCAATATGTACCTGAACAAACAATCTGTTGATTTTCGTCCTTTATATTCACCGCAACATCACCAAAATAATCGATTATGTTTACATAGATTTCGCCATTGTGGATATATGCACTCAGTGTTGGAATCATTGATTTGCCTCCATTGCTCGGGTATTTAGGAGATAAATTGAGACCTTGGCCATAAGAGCTCAATGTTGCCATACATAGCATGACAGATAGAAACAACTGATTTAGTTTCATGGTTATTGATATTTGTAATTAGTTAACGAGCTTAATTTTCGGTGCAAATTTACGCTCCATAATTATCATGAACAAATAACCATGGTCTAAATTCGAGGCAAATATGTACTTGTATAAGTAACTTATTCTTAAACGATTAGAGAGTTATATAAAGATTGTAAGGTCTAAATTTGCTCTTGATACTGTTGTTAGAATGATAGGATGGCGCTCCTGAGTGATGTCTCACTGTCTGTTATGCCGACTTTTGCCTTGTATAGAAATAGTTTCTGCTTGATGGACTTTTCGCTTATTCCATATATCTGTGCAAGTATATTGTTAGGAATGTTCAGTTTGAGTAGCATAAACAGGCGTATGTCTTTTGCGTTTAGTTCTGGGTATCGTTCCTTCAGACGTGTCACAAACATGTCGTCCGTCGTTTCAAGAAACATCTCTATCTCGTTCCAGTCCTGATGTTCCAATATCACCTTGCCGCTACGGCGGTTTTTACTTGATTCCAACTTGTCCAGCACTTCTATCTTTGAGATAAGAAAGTTCTTCATCATCTCTATCTGCCTGTCTCTATTGCTTATCTCTATTGCACGCATAGCATCTTGATGCTCCCTCTCTGCTCTCTGCATCTCCATAGCGTGAATATGCTGAGACTCACGAGTACGCAGCTCGGCATCATGTATACGCTGTGCAGCCTTTTGCCTGCTCCTGCTTACGAGTATATAGACTATAAGTAAAGACAGGATGAAGAATATGCAGACTACGAATATAGCCGTCATATATGTGTTAGTCTCGCTCAACCTCATATTCTCCGTCTCTTTACTTATTATGCTTACACAATAGTCGTCGACAGTCTTACGCTCTTCACAGTACATCCTCTCTAAGCTCCTAACGGTGCTGTCTACAAGAGGACGGATATTGTCCATGTCACGTCTTGATACTGCCATCAACAGCTTTTCATAATAGGCAGAGTATACGGTAACGCTGTTGCCGTTGGATATTATGGTGTCAAGGAGCATATATGCAATATCGCTTGAGTCACATGCAACATAGCATGAAGCAAGCTCAAGATCTTTTGAAATGTCGTAATGTGTACAAAGACGCTTTGAAAGTTTTGCATAGTATAATGCACTGTCGTACTGGCACAGGACATAATGTAGTATCGAAATATCCTGGTACACATCTGCCATGAGGTCGGTACTTCCTGATGAAATGGCGACTTTAAGCGCATCATCATATATACTGTCAGCATAGGCAAAGCGTCTAAGCATTATCAGACATTCGCCCTTGTTGAGGTAATCATAAACTATGTTTGACTTATCCTCATCATGATACTTGTCAACTATATGAAGTATGCTGTCTGCATACACAAGCGCCTTTGCCGGGTCATGAGGCTTGAGCATTTCGCATAGTTTGTTTAATGCAAGGCATACGGTCTTGTGGTCACCTGTAGCATTTGCTGTCTCAGCAGATATATAGAATAGACGCTCAGCAAGCTTTGTGCTGTCTACGAGTTTGTAGTATTTTGCCATATAGTAGCAACATCTCGAATACATCGCGTCAGAAGGATAGTTGCGGTAATAATTGTAGGCTATACGTATCAGAGAGTCATGACTGACGTTCAACCCTTTCTTGTCCTGTGACATTGTATATACAAGGGCATAGAGTGCACTTTCTGATTTGTTCATCGAAAACCTGTCATACTCTTTCAGAAGTGAAATGGCAGAATCTGGATAGGACGCATATATCTCTGATGCGTGGTGCAATGCGCTGTAGTCTGTCCTGTCGCATGATATGGTCAGCATAAATAGTATTGACAGTACTGCGATGGCAAGTTTATGTTTCATGGTTATTGTTACTTGTTATAAGTCTAACGTACTAATAGTCGATGCAAAGATATTCACTATAATTGTCACGAGCAAATAACTATGGTCTAAAATGATTATCTATATCAAGCAGGCTATCTACAAGACAATAATCTAACAATATACTTGCTTACATGCGCGCACATCTTGCTTTTGCCTCTTTGCCCATACGCCCATACACCATCGTCAGTTATCGTCCTGACTGCCAGTGCGATACCGGGTGTAGGAGATGGTGTAGGCAGGGTGTAGGGTGCATTAATGTAGGTAATACAAGTTTCGCTTGTATTATACAGTATTCCGTCATAACTCTATAGTTTGACTATGTCATTAATTAGAACTTTCAATGATATTTACCTTATATTATAGCTCTATCTTCCCGTTCCAACCAACCGCACACGCCTTAAAATGGTGGTATCATGGCATGAAATGATGATATTGCAACATGAAACGATGGTATTGCATCATAATACAACGCATCTTGTATATGCATGGCTTCATAGCAAATAGACAGCTCTTAAGACATATTCCCATCTTGACGATTTCGGTATGGCTGCAGGGATTATTATAACATACTTTTCTAATAATGATATGAAGACGAGTGAATTATGGAAAATTTGCCGTATCTTCGCAGTTGATAAAAGCAAAAGAGAAGAAACAATGATTTTCAACTATGATGTAATAGTGGTCGGAGCTGGTCACGCAGGATGCGAAGCGGCTTCGGCATCGGCAAGGATGGGAGCAAAGACTTGTCTCATAACTATGGACATGAACAAGATTGCGCAGATGAGTTGCAATCCTGCTGTAGGTGGCATAGCCAAAGGACAGATAGTCAGAGAGATAGATGCTCTTGGCGGACAGATGGGTATAGTGACGGACAGGTGTGCCTTGCAGTTTAGAATGCTCAACCGCAGCAAGGGACCTGCTGTATGGAGTCCAAGAGCTCAGTGTGATAGAGGCAAGTTCATCTGGACGTGGAGAGAAATACTTGAGAATACGCCAAACCTATACATCTGGCAGGATCAAGTAAAGGAAATCATTGTAGAAGGTACTGAGATACAAGGCGTTAGGACATATATGGAGGCTGAATTTAGGGCCAAATGCGTCATAATAACCGCTGGTACATTCCTCAATGGCCTGATGCACATAGGACGTACTAAGCTGCCTGGTGGACGTATAGCCGAACCTGCCTCCCTGCAGCTTACGGAGTCTATTACAAGGCACGGCATTCGCAGCGACCGCATGAAGACTGGCACTCCTGTACGCATAGACAAGCGAAGTGTGGACTTCTCGCTGATGGAAGAGCAGAAAGGAGAGAATGACTTCCATGGATTCTCCTTTATGACCGAAGCAAGAAAGCTTAAGCAGCTGCCTTGCTGGATATGCTATACCAACAGAGACGTACATGACACACTCCGTTCGGGATTTGAAGATTCACCTTTGTACAACGGACAGATACAAAGTATCGGACCAAGATACTGCCCAAGTATAGAGACCAAACTGCATACGTTCCCCGATAAGGACCAGCATCAGCTATTCCTCGAGCCCGAAGGAGAAACCACCAACGAGATGTACCTCAACGGCTTCTCTTCTTCGTTGCCAATGGACGTACAGATCAATGCACTCAAGAAGATACCATGTTTTCGTGACCTCGTCGTGTATCGTCCAGGATATGCTATCGAGTATGACTTCTTTGACCCTACACAATTAACTCATACTCTCGAGTCCAAAGTCATCAAGAATCTGTTCTTTGCAGGTCAGGTCAACGGTACGACAGGATATGAAGAGGCGGCTGGTCAAGGCATCATCGCTGGCATCAACGCAGCAATCAACTGCAGCGGTGGCAAACCGTTCACTCTCGGTCGCAATGAGGCATACATCGGTGTGCTTATCGATGACCTCGTGACAAAGGGCGTTGACGAACCATATCGTATGTTCACTTCAAGAGCCGAATACCGCATCTTGCTTCGTCAGGACGATGCCGACATGAGACTTACAGAGAGAAGTTACAACATGGGACTCGCAACAAGGGAGAGGTACGATCATCTGCAAAGCAAGAAAGCGGAGATAGAAAGAATCATGAACTTCACAAACAACTTTTCTCTCAAGCCAGCTCTCATCAATCCCACATTGACAGAATTGGGCACTGCCCCACTCTCTGCCGGATGCAAACTGACAGACTTACTCGGACGCCCTCAGGTCACGATAGACAATATCGCTCCTCATATCGATGCATTCAGAAAGACTATCAGCAGCATCAATGACAGGCGTGAGGAAATACTTGAAGCAACAGAAATACGCATCAAGTACAAGGGTTACATTGAGCGCGAACAGATGATTGCTGACAAGATGCTCAGACTCGAGAACATCAAGATCAAAGGGAAGTTTGACTACCCTAACATGACTCAGATAAGTATCGAAGCACGCCAGAAGCTCGCCGCCATCGACCCTATAACTCTCGCACAGGCAAGCCGCATCCCCGGAGTATCTCCAAGTGACATCAATGCGATGCTCGTATTGCTCGGCAGATAACGCAAGGTAAACCATACTGTATATACCGCTGGAACGATGTTGTTTCACGTGAAACAATAGACACATATACTTGCAGACGTACAGGCAATTACATATAAAATGCCATCGGCTTATCCGATACAAAAACAAGCTTACAAAGCACATTAACAACAACAATACAATACACTACAACAATGAACAACGAATATCTACTCGATCACCTCAGGTCTATACCTGACTTCCCAATCAAGGGCATAAACTTCCGCGACGTTACCACCCTATTCAAGGACAGCAAATGCCTCGAGATAATGGAGGAAGAAATGTACCAATTGTACAAGGACAAAGGCATTACCAAAGTGGTAGGCATAGAGTCAAGAGGGTTTGTCATGGGCGCAATACTTGCTAAGAGACTTGGCGCCGGACTTGTGATGTGCCGCAAACCAGGCAAACTCCCAGCAGAAACTATCAGTCAAAGCTTCAAAAAGGAATACGGAGAAGACACCATAGAAATACACAAAGATGCCATTACGCCCGATGACATAGTGCTCATACATGATGACCTTCTTGCTACAGGAGGCACTATCAAAGCTGCGTGGGAACTTGTAAAGAAGTTCAATCCACAGCAATGCTACATGAACTTTATAATTGAGATACGTGACGAGGGACTGACGGGCAGAGAGTTTATAGGTGACGGTATTGAGGTAACAGCCTTACTCCATCTATAAGACAACTCTAAGACGTGTTACACACGTCAGTAACTTACATATTATCTAATAGTTAGCAATGGATTGTTTCACGTGAAACATACAAGTCGATGACCAAAGATCAAGATAGAATAGAACGGTTGAAAAACATCGTGCTAAACATGCCTGAGCTTCCAGGGTGCTATCAGTACTTTGACGAGACAGGCACAATCATCTACGTTGGAAAGGCAAAGAATCTCAAACGTAGAGTTAGTTCGTACTTTCTCAAGACGGTCAATTCGACGAAAACAAAGATTCTCGTAAGCAAGATACAAAATATAAACTACACCATCGTGCCTTCGGACGAAGACGCACTAATCCTCGAAAACAAACTAATAAAGAAACATAAGCCTCGTTACAACATATTGTTGAAGGATGACAAGACTTATCCTTCAGTATGCGTTACCAACGAATACTTCCCAAGGGTATTTAAGACAAGAAAGATCATAAAGAACGTAGGCACCTATTACGGACCATTCTCTCATGTTGCTACTCTCAACAACATGATGGAATTGATCAATAGACTCTACCCTATCCGACGGTGTAGACACACTATAACTCAGGAGACAGTAGAGAAGGGAAAACTAAGTAGTTGTCTCGAATACCATATCAAGAACTGCAAAGCACCATGTATTGGCAAGCAGACAAGAGATGAATACATGCAAAGCATCAAGGAAGTGCGCGAAATATTAAAAGGAAACACACGTGTGATATGCGCTCACCTACTTGAAGAAATGCAGGCACTTGCAGCCGAAATGAAGTTTGAGGAAGCATTCGAACTAAAGAAGAAATACGACCTTGCATTGGAATTTTGCGAAAAAAGCGAAGTTATAGCACATACCAATCGTGAGATGGACGTATTCTCAATCGAAGATGAAGAAAAGGTATCGTACATCAACTATCTGCATATCAACAACGGTTGTATCAATCAAGCCTACACGTTCGAATTTAAGAAAAGAATGGACGAAACCATCGAAGATATGCTTGCATTAGGTATTGTGGAAATGAGAGAAAGATACCAAAGCAACGCCAAAGAGATTGTAGTCCCATTCTCGATAGATATAGAACTAAAGGATATAGATATTACTATACCAATCAAGGGAGACAAGAAACATCTTCTTGATCTGTCAAAAGCGAACGTAAGACAATATAGGTTCGACAAGATGAAGCAGGCAGAGAAACTAAATCCTGAGCAGAAAAGCGTCAATCTGATGAAAGAACTCCAAAGGAAGCTCAACCTTAACAAACTGCCTATGCAGATAGAATGTTTTGATAATTCCAACATATCTGGTACTGATGCAGTAGCAGGCTGCGTTGTATTCAAAAAGGCAAAACCATCAAAGACTGACTACAGAAGATACAATATCAAGACAGTAGTAGGACCTGATGACTATGCGTCAATGGCAGAAGTGGTATACAGGAGATACAGCAGGATGATAGAAGAAGGTAGCACCCTACCCGATCTAATCATTACTGATGGAGGTAAAGGGCAAATGGAGATGGTACGCAAAGTAGTGGAAGATGAACTGCATCTTGACATTCCGATTGCAGGACTTGCAAAGGACAATAGACACAGGACATCCGAACTGCTATATGGTTTTCCACAGCAGACTATAGGTATAGAGATAAATTCGCCACTCTTCCAACTACTCACTCGTATACAGGACGAAGTGCATAGATATGCTATAACATTCCATAGAGATAAGAGAAGTAAACACCAGATAGCCAGCGAATTAGATAATATCAAAGGTATTGGTACCATCACTAAGAAACAGCTGCTCAACCGCTTCAAGAGTGTAAAACGTATAAAGGAAGCAACTCTGGAAGAACTTGCTGAAGTGATTGGCAACAGTAAGGCTAAGTTGATACGGGAATGGGCTGATAATTAATGCGTTAGATGATATTGACTGAAGCAAAGTATATCAGTCATGTGTCGAAGCATCAATATTATTGATAACATAAGGCTGAAGATAAAAGAAAGTTTTGTACATTTGCATTAATCAAATATAAGGTAATATTACAACAATACATCACATGAGAGCTGTAATACAGAGAGTTAGCAAAGCATCAGTCACTATAGATGGCGAAGTAAAAGGCAAGATAGGACAAGGGTATCTTGTACTTGTAGGCTGTGAAAATGCAGATACAGACGAAGACATACAGTGGTTGAGCAAGAAGATAGTAGGTCTGCGAGTGTTTGACGACGACAATCATGTCATGAACAAATCTATAATGGATGTAGGTGGCGACATACTGGTAGTGAGCCAATTTACGCTCTGGGCATCATACAAGAAGGGAAATAGACCGTCATATCTCAGGGCAGGAAGCCACGAAGTGACTGTACCACTATATGAAAGATTCTGCAGTGTACTGTCAGAACAACTTGGAAAACCCGTTGAAACGGGCGAATTTGGTGCTGACATGAAGGTGGAATTACTCAATGACGGACCAGTGACTATATGTATGGACACCAAAAATAAAGAATAAAACGAAGGGTAATAATCTATATAAAATACAAGACTATTATGAATAATGATTTTGAAAATGAACTTAGAATCAACCAAGAGATAAGCGATGATCTCATGAAGGAAGACTCTAATAACAAGTACGAACAAGTATTCTCAATGTACAATCTCGACGTAGACGACGAGGCTGTAAAGCGTATGGTAACTACCTTACTCGATGAACACTTACAGGAGAATAACACAAAAGAAGTAAAGAAATTTCTTCTGAACAGCGTAGAACTGACCACTCTCAAGACTACAGACAGCGAAGAGAGTGTCATGAAATTTGTAGATAAGGTCAATCAGTTTGATGACAAATATCCTGAACTTGGACACGTAGCAACAGTATGTGTATATCCTAACTTCGCAAGGATATGCTATGATACACTTGAGAATGACAACGTGGAAATCGCTTGTGTATCAGGCAGTTTTCCATCGTCACAGACATTTATTGAGGTCAAAGTGGCAGAGACAGCCCTTGCACTCAGAGATGGCGCCACAGAGATAGACATCGTAATGCCAGTCGGTAAGTTCCTCGCTGGCGATTATGAAGGAGTTGCAGACGATATATCAGAACTCAAGGATGTATGTGGAGAAAAGAAGATGAAGGTAATACTCGAGACAGGTTGTCTTAAGACCGGTGCCAACATCAAGAAGGCGTCAATACTTGCCATGTACGCTGGAGCTGACTATATCAAGACTTCGACAGGCAAACTCGAACCTGCCGCTACGCCAGAAGCAGCATTTGTAATGTGCCAGGCGATCAAGGAATACTACGATAAAACGGGCATAAAGATAGGATTTAAGCCTGCTGGAGGCATGAAGACAGTAGAAGATGCACTCACCTATTATACAATAGTGAAGGAAGTGTTAGGAAAGGAATGGCTCAACAACACGATGCTTCGTCTCGGCACAAGCAGTCTTGCCAACAAACTGCTTTCAGACATTATAGGCGAAGAAATCAAGTTCTTCTAAAAGACTTATTGACAGTACCATAAAACTCAAGGCATTTGATGTCGTAAAGTAGATGAAATCTACATACTACAATCAAATGCCTTGAGTATTTTTTGTATGATGAAATCAATGATTTATCATCATAATATAGTTATTGATTA
>JAZLKQ010000022.1:0-2019 GCA_045597745.1 Bacteroidaceae bacterium
TGGTGTCCTCCCTCTGTGTGTCTGACTATAATCGATAAAATATTAGCGGATCATCAGCGGATGATCTCAAAGTCAGGTTCTACTCGTCTGCCCACCTTCCTAATCTCGGCAAGCACAGAGTCAACGTCTGCACCGTCCTCAAACTCCACCTTCATCTTCTGTGTGATAAAGGCGATGGTAAGTTGCTTGACACCTTGTACCTTCTTTGCTTCCGCCTCGACGAGGTTTGCACAATTGGCGCAATCCACCTCAATCTTAAATGATTTCTTCATAATGTAGCTGTTGTTATTTTGAGTATATGATTATTGTCAGATTTCAACATACGTATGTCTAAGCCTCAACATACGTATGTCTAAGGCTCGTCATACGTATCATCAAGCTTCGTCGAACGTATGTCGCGATTCTACATGATGCAAAGATACGTTATGTTGTTTGCAACTCCGTTGCAAACTTACAAAATGTCCCCCTACCCTACATCTGCAGGACAGGGGGACGGTTGTCATTACCTACGCCGTATACGACGGCACGTCACGTGTGGTCGCATGGCTTTAATTAATACCTATGATGAAATATTTATTTCTTGAAATAACGGTTGTAAAGACCCTGGAAACCAGAGCCGTGACGTGCTTCGTCCTTTGCCATCTCGTTGACAGTATCGCGGATGTCGCCAAGACCAAGCTTGTCTGCTATCTGACCGAGGTCATACTTGCCCTGAGTCGCACCGTGCTCAGCGAGCATACGCTTGTGGAGGTTGGTCTTTGTGTCCCATACCACTTCGCCAAGCATCTCGGCAAACTTGCTTGCATGTTCAGCCTCTTCCCATGCGTAGCGCTTGTAGGCTTCAGCCACTTCTGGGTATCCCTCACGGTCTGCCTGACGTGCCATAGCGAGGTACATACCTACCTCTGAGCACTCACCGGCAAAATGATCCTTGAGTCCCTGCAGGAGTTTTGCGCCATCTTCATTGTCTGGTATTTCATTAGCGATACCAAGCTTGTGCTCTGTCACAAATACCAATGCAGCATCTTCTTCCACTTCCTTAAACTTGCTTCCAGGTACATTGCACTGTGGGCATCTCTCTGGTGCCTGTTCGCCCTCATGTACATAACCACATACTGGGCAGATCCATTTCTTTGCCATAATCGTTAGAATTAGTTTTGATTGATTAATATATATAGTAATAATGTATAGTCAACATCTCTCTGACAACACTTCCAGTCATCTACTTCCCGCGCCACTTGTCTATCAACCTTGCGGGCGACGTACCCACCCAGCTATATCCGTTGCGACGCTCATGACCTATGTCCTCGAGCCGAGTCTGCGGCACTCCGTCACGGTCACAATACATGGGCTGGGCCTTGTCGAGGTCGTAAAATCGAGCCCACATCCTCGGTGCTCCCTGCTTACGGACCAGTCGTATGTCACGCTTGCCCTCGTCGTTGGTATAGTGCTCGACCGACGTGTCATGTATGGCGTGCGCTTCGAGCCATGTGACAGCAGCCTCGATGCTCGCCTTGATCTCAGGCGAGGGGTCGGGTATCCCCATGAGGAGTCCAAGTACATCGACCGCCTCGCCATGTACGGAGAACGAAGGGAGCACGTATGCACGAGCCTTCGCTGGCAACAGGGTGACCTCATCATGCTGTGCGCACCATACTGTCGGACGGCCTCCGGCGACTATCTGGCACCTGAGTATGCACTCGATACCCTTGTCGTAGGCGTGCTGTGCCTGTGAGCGCATCAAGTTTGACAGGTCAAGCGAGGCAAATGGCTGATTGCCTTGCGCTATGTCGTACATCAGGCGCAGTACACTGGTCATCGCACCGTCATTGTACGTGATATGGGCGGAGTAATGTACGCCTTCCTTCTGTGGACGGACTGGATAATACTGGGGCCAACCGCCGTTGTCATACTGAGCGACAAGCAGATAACCGATGCCTCTAAGTACTGCATTGCGGCACTCGACGAGCTGTCTCTGCATACTCAGGCGTTGTGTGTCTCTGCCTGATGGAGAGGCCG
>JAZLKQ010000023.1:0-2356 GCA_045597745.1 Bacteroidaceae bacterium
AACTCTATAACTGCAGAGAATGACATGAAGGTTGGTCAGATCCTAAAGCAGGATCCAAAGAACCCTGACAAGTACATTTACAACTGGGGTCCAGCAGACTCTATCGCAGATTGGGCTCGTCAGCATGGCATCAAGATTCGTCTGCACAACCTTTGCTGGCATTCACAATTCGCTGATTTCTTGATGTACGACAAGAAAGGCAACTTCGTAAAGAAGGAGGTGTTCTATGCTCGTTTGAAGGATTATATCACAAAGGCTGTAACTCGTTATAAGGACATAACTTATGCTATTGACGTTGTCAACGAGGCAATGATCGATGGCGATGGTCGTCCACAGCGTGGTCGTCGTGGAGAACCTGCTGTTGCTCCAAGTCCATATCGTCAGTCAAATCTCTTCAAGCTTTGTGGCGACGAATTCATCGCAAAGGCATTTGAGTTCGCTGCAGAAGCTGCAGGACCAGACATCGCATTGTACTATAACGATTACAATGCTGCAGATCCAGCAAAACGTGACCGTATCTATGATATGGTTAAGAAGATGAAGGAGGTATATGGCGTTCGTGTCGATGGTATCGGTATGCAGGGTCATTATAATATCTATGGTCCTTCAGCAGAGGATATTGACGCCGCTATCACAAAGTACGCTACCATAGTTGATCAGATTCAGTTCACAGAGATTGACATCCGCGCTAATCAGGAGCGTGGTGGTCAGCTTCAGTTCAGCCGTCAGGGTGTTGCTATCATGCCACATATCCGCACAATGCACACTGCAGCCTATAAGGATCTCTTCCGCGTGCTTCGCAAGCATAAGGACGTAATCAACTCAGTTACTTTCTGGAATGTTTCAGATCGTGACTCATGGGTTGGTACAGAGAATTATCCATTGCTCTTCGACAAGGATCTTAACAAGAAGGAGGCATACTTCGCAGTTCGCGACTTCGATCCAGCTCTTGACAATGTGGTAATCAAGGATGACTTTGTTCCATCTGAGACTTGCCAGCCAGGTCGCACATACCCACAGGTTAATTCTCAGGGTTATGCTCGTTTCCTCGTAGATGCTCCAGAAGCTAAGTCTGTTATTACTACTATTGGTAAGAACGGTGGTACAGTACTCCACAAGAACGCACAGGGTCTTTGGGAAGGTACAACAGACCGCCCAGAAGATGACGGTTTCCACTACTATACACTTCTCATTGATGGCGCTTCTGTCAATGATCCAGGTACAGAGAACTACTATGGCGGTGCTCGTTGGTCAAGCGGTCTTGAGGTTCCTACAAATGCAGATAAGGACTTCTATGCAATGAAGCAGGTTGAACACGGTAATCTTCAGGAAGTTATTTTCTGGAGCGAGAGTACAAATCAGCACCGCAAGGCTATCGTCTATACTCCTGCTGGTTACGGAAAGGTAGGCAAGAAAGGTAAGGTTGAGAAGTATCCAGTACTCTATCTCCAGCATGGTTGGGGCGAACAGCTTAACAGCTGGGCAGTACAGGGTAAGACTGGTCTTATCATGGATAACCTCATTGCAGAAGGAAAAATCAAACCATTCATCGTAGTTATGACTTATGGTATGACCAACGAAGCTTCTCGTCAGGATCCAAATCGCCGTCAGAATGTAACTGAAGCATTCCAGACAGTTCTTGTTGACGAGCTTGTTCCATACATCGATTCTCACTTCAATACAATTGCTGATCGTGACCATCGTGCTATGGCAGGTCTCTCAATGGGTGGTATGGAGACTCATGGCATTACTCTTGCTCGTCCAGAGGTATTCGCATACTGGAATATTCTCTCTGGTGGTGTCTATACACCAGAAGAGATTGGTAAGCTTCCTAAGGAGATGCAGCCAAAGCTTATGTTCTTGAATTGTGGTAGCAAGGAGACTCCAGATCGTATTAACCAGGCAGTTGCTGACCTCAAGGCTGCAGGTTACAATGCGGTAGGTCATGTTTCTCAGGGTACTGCACACGAGTTCCTTACTTGGCGTCGTGGTTTGTATGAGCTCGCTCAGTTGATTTTCAAATAAAAATCATTATAGAGGCAAAATATGAAAGAAGGGAATCGCAATTCCCTTCTTTCTTGTTTTATTGACACATATTGTTTCCCTTTTGTGCATTTATTAATAGTAATAATGTATTATTCTCGATAAATTGCGCCATTTTGTGCCATTTAGGTGCAATATATTTTGAAAAAAAAGAAAAAATAAGTATTTTTGCACACGTCATTAAACTATATGGGAATTTATAGGTCAAATAAATAATTCTATTTGTTGGCTATTATTTTAGACCATTTTCTTAGATCAATATCAATTATTAGTATATTAACATTACTTTTATCTAATTTTTTATCTATGCGTA
>JAZLKQ010000024.1:0-3167 GCA_045597745.1 Bacteroidaceae bacterium
GAGCCACTGTCTAACGCAGAAATGGCTAAGATCTTCAAGAGCAAGAAGATGCCAGAGGGCTACGACTATATTCTCTGCACGTACTCGCAGATGTCGGACAGTGAGGAGAAAAAGGAGTTCCTTGCATCGGTTGCTGAAAGGGGCAAAGCCATCTACGTGTGCGACGAGGCACACAATGCAGAAGGTCAGTCGAGCCGTGGGGATGTGGTCCGTGGGCTCATCAGTGCCGAGGGGTGCGATGTGATATTCCTTTCGGCCACCTTTGCCAAAGCGCCCAAGAACCTGCTGCTATATATCCAGAGAACGAAGCTCAAGGACTGTACTACTCCATTGACGCTATCACTTGCCATCAGTCGTGGTGGAATACCATTGCAGGAGCTAATCTCGTCATTGCTCGTGGAGAGCGGACAGATGGTGCGTCGTCAGCGAGACAACACCAAGATCGAGGTCAACTACAACAATACCGATGAAGCCGACCGACAGATTGACGACGTGAACTACAACCGCATTATGCGTTTCGTGCGTGATGCGTTGAGTTTGCAGAATATGCACGTCAGAGAATTGATCTCGCAGCTGAAGAATCAAAAGGTGCTGCCCAAGAGCGCAAAGCCATACAGCATCTTCTCGTATATGTTTGTCATCACAAACGCTCTGCTACTCGCCATTAAAGCCAAGAGTGTGGTGCGCAAGACAATCGAGCATGTGAGGGACGGACGAGCAGTAGTCATCGGTCTCAGTCAGACTTCGGCAGCCCACCTTGAGCCTCAGCGACTAATCAACTTGATGGGGCGTAACGTCAAGATTGGCGATTTGGTGCGTGGCGATTTCGCACAGTATCTGCTCTTCATTCTGGAGCGTAGTCTCGTTATCTCACAAGGTAAAGACGAAGAAGAGAATGAGGACGGCAGTCACAAGGACCAGAAGACAATCCTCGATCTGGATTACGGCAAGCTCTTTGCCGAAGGTACGATAACAGGCCAGCAGCTACAGGAGTCCATCATCATCAAACAGGAGTATGAGCGCATCAAGCAGGAGATTCTGAACGAGAAGTTCGGCATCCCATTGTCGCCTATTGACCTTATCAAGCAGACGCTCTCGAAAGAGAATGCCAACGGTCATAAGATTCGTGTCGAGGAATGTACTGGCAGGCAGTTGGGATTAGAATACCCGAAGCTTGATGACTTTACTTTGGGCAAGCTCACAGAACGAAAGAAAGTCGATACGGGCAAGCTGTATAACGACTTTCAGTGCAACAACATCGACGTGCTTATCATCAACGCAGCTGGTGCTACTGGTGCATCGGCCCACGCAAAGGTCATACCAGGCAAAGTGCCGTTGGAGGAAGTACGTCAGCGTGTGATGATCATCGCACAGCCTGAGCTCAATGTGGCAACGGAGATACAGAAGCGTGGTCGTATCAACAGAACGGGTCAGGTGAAGTTGCCGATATACGAGTACGTGACATCGTTCATCCCATACGAAAGCCGCACCATGATGATGCTCCGCAAGAAACTCAAGTCGCTCGACGCCAACACTACAGGCTCTCAGCGACAGAACGAGAACGTCGTTTCGGAGTTTGTCGATTTTGATAACAAGTACGGCGACGAGGTGGTCAAGGCATGGCTTACTCAGCATGATCAGGAGGCAAAGATGCTCTTCCCAGACACCGACGGCAAGGTCTCGCAAAGCGGATGCGCCAAGGATGCAACTGGTCACGCAGCCATCTTCGACACCACCGCACAGGAACAGATGTTCACCACCATCATAGACGACTACAAGGAGCTGGAGAAAAACATGCAGTCGATGGGATTGTGGGACTTGGAGACACAGCGACTTGACATGCAGGCAAAGCTCATAAACGAGCGCCTTCTCACATACAGAGCCAAAGTAAAATCGCCGCTCGGAGGATCGTCCTACATGGGACTGTATGAGTGTCGTGTAGGCGGTAAGCCATACCTCCCTGAAGAGGTGGTTAACATGGTGAAGTCGGGCATCGAAGCCTTTGGTGGACGATGCTATATCTCCCTTGCAATGGACGAGGAGATTGCCAAGTGGTACGACAACCGATGGGCCAATGGTGCACAGTTCAAACCTGCCTTCGACGCACGCAGAAAGAAACTCACCGACGAATACGAGGAGCTGGGCAAGACCCTCAAAGACGATGACGAGATAGACGATGCCAAGCAGCTCTTCCAGATGAAGCTCAACAAGCTCAATGCCGACGAAGAGGCTGCCAAGGAGAAGAATGCAGCAACGTGCGAACAGGTGAAGAAGGGATTGCGCCTGATACGCATTGGTGATATAGTGCGTGAGTTCCTTCCGTTGAAACGCACCCAGTCGGACGGCACAGAGGTATATCCGATGGCTATTCTGACGAGCATAAGCTTCGGCAAGGAGGACAAGGACAAGTTTCTGCCTGGCAAAATCAAGTTGCATTTCGCAGTAGCCAAGTCGTGTAAGCACTATGAAATCAACCTCGTTAGCAACGACAAGAACGGTGGATTTGAGGTGCTGAGCCAATTGAAGGATCATACCGACAAGTACACTGGCTACCCGAACGTTGGCGACTACAACCTGTTCTACTACAACAACGACAATACCATCCATAGCGAATGTTCATCAGCCCTTGATATGTGGCGCGATGAGATACGTCTTTTACAGAACGGCATTGAGCGACGTTACATCATCACAGGCAACATTATCGACGCATTCCGCTCTCCGATAGTGGCCGCACGTCGTCCACAGACCATCTACTTCACCATCCAGCTGAAGAACGGAGAAACGCAATGGGTGCCAGGCTTGCTGATGCCAGAGAACGTACAGGACGACAAGTCAACTGACATGACCTTCCTGCCGTTTGAGTGGGGACTGCCGTTGTGCAAAGTCAATCCAAGTACCGTCAAGGGCTACGGCTCCAAGTCGAGCATCTTCCGAATCAGCGGTTCGGACGTACCTATTGACTTCTTCTTCAAGGTTGAAGGGACTCGCCATGTGATGATCAAGTACATGACATCATCCACCGACAGCACACAGAACAAGCTGTTTGAAGAGCTAGGCAAGAGCGTCTTCAAGGACATCTCCCCAATCTTCAAGCGCACACCTAAGCAGTACATCTTTGAGTACCGTCCGAGAGTGAGCTGGTGGAAGGATATGCCAGACTACATTGA
>JAZLKQ010000025.1:0-5173 GCA_045597745.1 Bacteroidaceae bacterium
GCCATATTCTGTGGCCTGCACATTTTGGTCCATTCACTATGGTGATGGGCAAGGTGCAGTCGCATCCACGAGTACAAAACCTGCCTTTCTCATACGCTATAGCAGACGGACTCAAGACATATCTTGTGCCGGGCATCAATATCAGGACTGTAGGTACATGGCGAGATGTGGGCAAGTGGCCAAAGCGCGACCAGCGTTCGAAGTGTGCTCGTCGAGACATCATCAACTTTGCGTTCCCTAATCCTTTTATCATACAGAGTGTGGTGGCTGGACGTGATATACTCCGCAAGCTGGAGAAACAGCAAGGCGTAAATGTTGACGAATACGAATATGGTGGTTGTCATATCAAGCGCACATCGCTACAGAGAGGCATACGATACTACGACCTTATCATAAGGCTCTTCCTCTACGAACACTTTAACAATGCCGGCATGACAGACTTGTCAGAGAATGACTACGCAACTAATGCATGGACAGATGTCTGCGGTATGCTTGCTCCTAAGTCAGAGATAGACAGGGTGCTCAAGGACATAGAGTCGGCAGATATAGTATCGTCAGACGAACTGGTGGAGATACTGCAGCAGATACACAAGGACTACTCATTCAGTGCATCAGCTTATGCCATATCACTCATGCAGAGTGAGGGTGGCAATATGTTTGTCGACCAGGACTACTGGATGAAAGAAGCGGAAGAGGCTCACTCTCTGTGGCTCAAGATGGTACGTGATGATGCTGAGCGCGAATACCAGATGGGCGATGTGGAAGAAGATATGTTGAGGGAGTTTGTTGAGAAAGTTAAGTAAGCTCCTCTCCCCCAGACCCCTCTCCCCCCCTTAGGGCGAGGGGAGTTCCCGACAGAGCTTAGGTAAAATGTCCCTTAGGGCGAGGGGAGGCCGATATTTATAAGATAAAGACTATGAGACTACTGATTATGCTTGTCATGGCGTCGTTGACATGTGTGTGTAAGGCGCAGTTCAAGCCCATGTACGTGGTGGTAAAGGACGACCCGATGAAGGCTCGCATCTACACGCTCGACAATGGACTGAAGGTGTATCTTACTGTCAACAGGGAGGCACCACGTGTCACCGCTCATATAGCGGTCAATACCGGACACAAGAATGACCCAGCAGAGACTACTGGGCTTGCCCACTATCTGGAGCACCTTATGTTTAAGGGCACTAAGCAGTTTGGCACAAGCAACTATGAGGCAGAGCGCCCTTTGCTTGACAAGATTACGGCATTGTACGAGGAGTACCGCCAGATGACAGACCCTGCCGAACGTCGGGCAAAGTATCATGAGATAGACAGCATCAGCCAGATCGCTGCTCAGTACAATATACCTAATGAGTACGACAAACTGATGGCGGGCATCGGAGGTGAAGGCTCCAATGCCTATACGTGGTTTGACGTGACATGTTATACTGAGGATGTGCCATCCAATGAGGTGGAGAACTGGGCGAAGATACAAAGTGACAGGTTCCAGAATATGGTTGTTCGTGGATTTCATACCGAACTGGAGGCTGTATATGAAGAGAAGAATATCTCGTTGAGCAATGACGGCGAGAAGGCTTTTGACGCACTGATGGCAAAGCTCTTCCCGAGTCATTCGTATGGTACGCAGACCACGATAGGAACTCAAGATCATCTGAAGAATCCGTCCATCGTCAACATACTCGACTATTACCACAGATACTACGTGCCAAACAATGTTGCGATATGTATGAGTGGTGACATCGATATGGATAAGACCATAGCCATTATAGACAAGTACTTCGGCGCATGGCAGAAGGGCAGTGATCCGTCACCTCGTTCGTTTCCTGCCCAGCCAGTATTTACGGCGGCACAAGATACTACTGTCGTAGGACTTGAACAGGAGAATGTTACCGTAGGATGGAGAATGAAGGGGGCTGCCGACGTGCAGAATGACACGCTCACACTTGTCGAGCATGTGCTGTCTAACGGCAAGGCCGGACTCATCGACCTCAACCTCAATCAGGCTCAGCAGGTGCAGGATGCCAGTGCTGGAGTACTCAAGCTCAAGGACTACAGTGTGTTTGTGCTCGAAGGTACGCCTAATCAGGGACAGAGTCTCGAGGAGGTGAGACAACTCTTGCTTGCTGAGGTGGAGAAGGTGAAGCGTGGGGAGTGGGATGACAACCTGCTGGAGAGCATCATCAACAATATGAAGCTCCGTCGCGACAAGTCGATGGAGAGCAACGCCAGCAGAGTCAGCATGTTTGTCGATGCATATATCAATGGGCAGCAATGGTCGAGTGTGGTAGGTGGTATCGAACGTATGTCCCACATCAGCAAACAAGATGTCATGGCATTTGCGTCTAAGTATCTGACCGACGGGTATGTATGTGTATATAAGCGTACAGGCGAGGACTTGAGCATCAAGAAGATAGATAAGCCTGAGATTACACCTATACCAACTAACAGAGACAAGAGCAGTGCATTCCTCAATGAGATTGTCAATGCGGAGGTAGAACCAATTCAACCACGATTTGTAGACTTTGACAAAGACATGAATGTCGGTAACGTCAATGGTACCCTGCCACTCTACTATATAAAGAATGTAGACAACGACCTGTTTACACTCGTCTATAAGTTTGACTTCGGACAGAAGGCGGACAACAGGTTGAGCGTTGCCGCAGACTATATGCAGTTGCTTGGCACAAAGAGCATGACGGCAGAGCAACTCAAGAAGCAGTTTTATCAGCTTGCATGTTCGTACAGCGTCAGAGTATACGAGGACGAGATGAGGATCACGCTTCAGGGTATCAATGCCAATATGCCAAAGGCCGTTGCCTTGCTTGAGGACTATATAAAGAATGTGAAAGTAGACAAGGCTGTCTACGAAAAGTACGTAGAACAGGTGCTCAAGATGCGTGAGGACAATAAGAAGGAACAGAAGGTATGTTTTGCATATCTGTGGGAGTATGCCATGCATGGAGCACACAATTCATACACGGATGTGATGAGTGAGCAGCAGCTTAGACAAGCCAATCCTAAGGCTTTGGTTGACCTCATACGCAACATCTTCGCATACGAACATCAGGTACTCTACTATGGACCGTCAGAGATGAAAGACTTGGCTGCTGTAGTGGCTAAGGCACATAAGGTGGGCAAGCGACTTGCTCCTGCCCCTGAGATGAAGGACTATGCATGGGAAATGACTCCACAGACGGAAGTCATCATCGCACCATACGATGCCAAGAACATATACATGCGAATGTATCACAACGAAGGCAGGGAGTGGAGTGTGGAAGAGGCTCCGGTACAGGACTTGTTCAATGAGTACTTTGGTGGCGGAATGAATACCATCGTATTCCAAGAGTTGCGTGAAGCAAGAGGACTCGCATACAATGCCAATGCTTACTATTATTCACCATCTAGACTCAATGACCCTGAATATGTGATGACTCATATTATCAGTCAGAACGACAAGATGATGGACTGTATCTCAGTATTCAATCAGATTATCGACACCATACCACAGAGCGAAGCGGCATTTGGGCTTGCAAAACAGAGCCTGCTCAAGAGCCTTGCCTGCCAGCGTATCACTAAGATGGGAATCATCAACAGTTATTTCGCTGCCAAGAAGCTCGCTCTCGACCATTGGTTGTCCGAAGACAAGTACAGGGCTTTGCCTGGCATAAGCATGGAGGATATGGTCAATTTCGAACGAGAGCAGATGGCTCGCAAGCCTTACAGATATGTGATACTTGGCGACGAGAAGCAACTTGACATGCCTTCTCTGGAGAAAATAGGTCCTGTACGCAGAGTCACGTTGGAGGAAATATTTGGTTATTAAGGAAAAAACTTGTTATTTATAAGGAGGTAATCGCAAAGTTTTTATATCTTTGCGATTATCTTTGTCTATATACGTCAGCATGTATGTGTATAGACAAGATGTAATCTAATAGACAATATCATTAAAAACAATACATTTATGGCAAACGCACCAGAATTTAAGTACGCTCCTATGTTCCAGTTGGGCAAGGACGATACAGAGTATTATCTGCTGACCAAAGAGGGAGTCTCAGTCAGCGAGTTCGAAGGCAACCCTATACTTAAAGTCACTCCAGAGGCACTTACAAAGATGGCTAACGCTGCATTCCGTGATGTCAGCTTCCTCCTTCGTCGCAGTCACAACCTTCAGGTGGCAAAGATTCTCCGTGACCCAGAAGCAAGCGACAATGACAAGTACGTGGCACTTACATTCCTCCGCAATGCGGAAGTAGCTGCAAAGGGACAGCTTCCACTCTGTCAGGACACAGGTACTGCCATCATCCATGGCGAGAAGGGCCAGCAGGTATGGACTGGATTTTGTGATGAAGAAGCTCTCTCTAAGGGTGTGTACAAGACATATACAGAGGAGAATCTCCGTTACTCGCAGAATGCTCCACTCGACATGTACAATGAGATCAACACTAAGTGTAACCTCCCTGCACAGATTGACATCGAGGCAACCGAAGGTATGGAGTACCACTTCCTTATGGTGACAAAGGGTGGTGGTTCTGCCAACAAGACTTACCTCTATCAGGAGACAAAGGCACGTATACAGAATCCTGGTACACTCGTACCATTCCTCGTTGAGAAGATGAAGAGCCTCGGTACAGCAGCCTGCCCTCCATATCATATAGCAATCGTTATCGGTGGTACAAGCGCAGAGCGAAACCTTCTCACAGTCAAGCTCGCTTCTACACACTATTATGACAATCTCCCAACTACTGGCGATGAGACTGGTCGTGCATTCCGTGACGTAGAACTCGAGAAGCAGCTCCTTCAGGAGGCATACAAGATTGGACTCGGAGCACAGTTCTCTGGTAAGTATATGGCTCACGACGTACGAGTAATACGTCTTCCACGCCATGGCGCAAGCTGTCCAATAGGTCTTGGTGTCAGCTGTTCTGCCGACCGTAATATCAAGGCAAAGATTAATAAGGACGGTATATGGATTGAGAAGATGGACGACAATCCAAGTGAACTCATCCCAGAAGAACTCCGCAATGCTGGTGAAGGCGAGGTGGTACGTGTAGACCTCAACCGCCCAATGAGCGAAGTATGCAAGCAGCTCAGCCAGTATCCTGTAAGCACACGCCTCTCGCTCAACGGTACCATCATCGTAGGCCGTGACATCGCTCATGCTAAGATCAAGGCTCGCCTT
>JAZLKQ010000026.1:0-3096 GCA_045597745.1 Bacteroidaceae bacterium
GCTACACATTATATATAATATATAGGTAGCGTCATATACAGTACTGACCAATATTGACAACACAAAGCAACACATACAAATGGAACAAATAAAGCACGAATGCGGAGTAGTCATGATAAGGCTCCTCAAACCACTGGAGTACTACCAGGAGAAATACGGGACATGGATGTATGGCCTCAACAAGTTGTATCTCATGATGGAGAAGCAGCACAACAGAGGTCAGGAAGGAGCTGGTATCAGTTGTGTCAAGATACAGTCTAAACCTGGAGAGGAATATATGTTTCGAGAGAAAGCACTCGGCTCGGGAGCTATCACCGAAATATTCGCCAATGTTCACAAGCAGTTCGGCTACTATTCAGAAGAAGAAAGAAACAACGCTACGTTTGCCAAGCGAAATCTACCTTTCGCCGGTGAACTCTATATGGGCCACCTCAGGTATTCCACTACCGGGAAGAGTGGCCTTTCTTATGTACATCCATTCCTCAGAAGAAACAACTGGAGAGCAAAGAACCTGTGTCTTTGCGGCAACTTCAATATGACCAACGTCGATGAGTTCTTCAACGAAATAGCAAAGACAGGTCAACACCCTCGTATATACAGCGACACATATATCATGCTCGAGCAGATAGGACACCGACTCGATAGAGAGTCAGAGAGACTATATGCAGAAGCTCAACAAGCTGGACTAAAAGGCTATGACATTACCAGTTATATCGAGGAGAATATCAAGATGGAGAATGTGCTGACCACTTCAAGCCATCTGTGGGACGGTGGTTATGTGGTGTGCGGACAGACTGGTAGTGGCGAGATGTTCTCCATGAGAGATCCATGGGGCATAAGGCCTGCATTCTGGTACAAGGACGATGAGATATTGGTGATAGCAAGCGAGCGTCCTGCCATACAGACTGCTTTAGGTCTTGAAACAGAGCAGGTCAACGAACTAAAGCCTGGACAGTCTATCGTCGTAACAAAAAATGGTGACGTAAGATTCAGCCAGATTATCCAGCCCAAGGAGAATAAGGCATGTTCTTTCGAGCGTATTTACTTCAGCCGTGGTGCAGACAAGGATATCTACCAGGAACGCAAGGCACTGGGACGTCAACTGCTCCAGCCGATACTCAAGGCCATCGATTATGACGTCGACCATACAGTATTCTCATTTATACCTAATACAGCTGAAGTCGCCTTCTACGGTATGCTTGACGGGTTTAAGACATACATCAACGAACTTAAGATCAAGGCAATCGAAGAACTTGACCATAAGCCAACACACGATGAACTGGTAGAGATACTAAGTTCAAGAGTACGCTCAGAAAAGGTAGCCATCAAGGATATCAAACTACGCACATTCATCACTGAAAGCAATAGCCGCAATGACCTCGCCGCACATGTGTATGACATCACATACGGCAGTCTTCAGCCATACGTGGACAATCTCGTAGTCATAGACGACAGTATAGTGCGAGGTACCACCCTCAGAGAGAGTATTATCCGCATACTTGACAGACTACATCCTAAGAAGATAGTCATCGTAAGCAGTTCGCCTCAGGTAAGATACCCTGACTATTACGGAATAGACATGTCCAAGATGAGCGAATTTATCGCCTTCCGAGCAGCAATAGAGCTCCTCAAGGACAAGGGTATGGAGACTGTAATACACGACATCTACCACAAGTGCAAGCTGCAGGCTAAGCTGCCTAAAGAACAGATGGTCAATTATGTCAAGGAGATATATGCGCCATTTACTGACGAAGACATATCAAGCAAGATGGTCGAGATGCTCAAGGCACCAGAGGTCAACTCCAATATCGAGATCGTATACCAGAGCCTCGAAGGCCTACATAAGGCGTGCCCTAATCATCCAGGAGACTGGTACTTCTCCGGTGACTACCCTACTCCTGGTGGTATCAGACTGCTCAATCAGGCATTTATCAACTATATAGAGAAGATATACGTCAACGAACCTGCACGTATACCATTCATGTAGCTACAGATAGTATTGCCTGTGTATATACTCGTGATATGCGGTAGGGATTTCATATTACAATGCAAAATACAAACACATTCATAATAAAAAACAATATAAACAACTAAACATACAAGCAATGAGAAATGTAACACTTATCTTAGATGATGGGACAAAGTTTCATGGTAAGTCATTCGGCTACGAGAAGCCTGTAGCTGGTGAGGTCGTATTCAACACAGCCATGATGGGATATCCAGAGAGTCTCACCGACCCATCATACGCTGGTCAGCTAATGGCACTTACATATCCACTTGTAGGCAACTATGGCGTACCTGCATTCAGCACAGAAGCAAATGGCATCGCTACATACATGGAGAGCGATAAGATACATGCCGAGGCTATCATCGTGAGCGACTATAGCATAGAGTACTCACACTGGAACGCAAAAGAGAGTCTTGCAGAGTGGCTTAAGCGAGAGAAGGTGCCTGGCATTACTGGTATAGATACCAGACAGCTTACTAAGGTACTACGTGAGCATGGTGTCATGATGGGCAAGATCGTATTTGATGATGAGCCAGACAATATACCAACAGCTCAGTATGAGGGTGTGAACTATATTGCACAAGTTAGTTGTACAGAGGTCATAAGATACAACGAAGGCGCGGGCAAGAAAGTATTGCTTGTGGACTGTGGAGTCAAAAACAACATCATACGTTGTCTTATCAATCGTGGTGTGGAAGTCATCAGAGTACCATGGGACTATGACTTCAATACAATCCAGTTTGACGGACTGTTTCTTGCTAATGGACCAGGTGACCCAGATACAGCAGTCGATGCGGTAGAGAACATCAAGAAGTTCCTCTCTACAGAGAATGCGAAGTCAGCAAGAGGCGAGAGAGTACGTCCTTGCATGGGTATCTGTATGGGCAATCAGCTACTCTCCAAAGCCGCAGGTGCATCGATATACAAACTCAAGTATGGACATCGCAGTCACAATCAGCCAGTACAGCAGGTAGGTACTAACAGATGCTTCATCACTTCGCAAAATCATGGTTACGCTGTAGACAGCAATACCCTGCCATCTGACTGGGAGCCACTATTCATCAACATGAACGACGGGTCTAACGAGG
>JAZLKQ010000027.1:0-1807 GCA_045597745.1 Bacteroidaceae bacterium
GTCTATGCGCAAGTACAACCCTACATTCCACTTCATAGCGCCAAAGGAACTGGAAATGCCTGAGGAGTACAAGCTATACTGTGACCAGAACAACATCAAGTACATCGAGCAACAGGACTTCACCGAAGACACCATTGCCGATGCGGACATACTATACATGACACGTGTACAGCGAGAGAGATTTACTGACCTCATGGAGTACGAGAGAGTCAAGGACGCATACATACTGCGTGCAGACATGCTGGGCAAATGTCGTGACAACATGAAGATACTTCACCCACTTCCTCGTGTCAATGAGATAGAGTACGATGTCGACGACTCTAAGCATGCATACTACTTTGAGCAGGCTCAGAATGGCCTATACGCACGCCAGGCTCTTATCTGTGACGTGCTCGGCATCACTCTCGAGGATATCATTGCAGACAAGTAACTCTCAAGTACACTCCCGCGCGCTATCATCTACTACCCAAGAGATATGAGAGCCGCCAGTATCACTCATCACAACCAATCATACTATAGTCATGGAACAGCATAAAGACTTATTGGTGGCAGCACTCGAAAATGGTTCTGTCATCGACCACATACCAACAGACAAGCTATTTACCATCGCTCAGCTTCTCAAGCTCGACAAGTGTACCGAACCTGTACTTATCGGCAACAACCTCGAGAGCAAGGTCATGGGCAAGAAAGGACTTATCAAGATCAGCGGCAAATTCTTCACAGAGGCAGAGATCAGCAAGCTTGCGGTCGTATGTCCTAATATTAGGCTCACAGTCATCAAGAACTATGAGGTAGTGGAGAAGCGACAGATCACTCTGCAAGACACGCTTACCAACATCGTCAAGTGCGCCAATCCTGTGTGCATCACCAACAACGAGCCGATGAACACCATATTCTACGTCAAAGACTCATGCACGCTCAAGTGCCGCTACTGTGGCAAAGAGCAAAAGCTTGACAACATTAAGCTCAAGTAACATTGCGTAAGAGAATACGGATTCTCACGTACAATGCTAAAGCAAAGAAATAACAAAACATTCTCAATATAAGTATGAAGTTTCAAGAAAGATCAAAACTCAACCTCGCACAAGTAAATGACCAGGTGCTTAAGGACTGGTCAGACGAGGATCTATTCCATAAGAGCATCTCCGAACGTGAGGGATGCCCATCATTCATCTTCTTCGAAGGACCACCTTCTGCCAACGGACATCCAGGTATTCACCACGTCATGGGACGTACCATCAAGGACACATTCCTCAGATACAAGACCATGCAGGGATTTCAGGTGAAGCGTAAGGCAGGCTGGGACACACATGGTCTGCCTGTAGAACTCTCTGTAGAGAAGTCACTCGGCATCACTAAAGAGGACATCGGCAAGAAGATAAGCGTAGACGACTACAATGACGCTTGTCGCAAGAATGTCATGATGTACACAGACGAATGGACACAGCTCACAGACAAGATGGGCTACTGGGTAGACCTCGAGCATCCATACATCACTTACGACAACAAGTACATCGAGTCACTCTGGTACCTGCTCAAGAAGCTCTATCAGAAAGACCTCCTCTACAAGGGATATACTATACAGCCATATTCACCAGCGGCAGGTACTGGTCTGTCAAGCCATGAGCTCAATCAGCCTGGATGTTACCGTGACGTAAAGGATACGACGGCCGTCGCCCAGTTCAAGGTAATCCGCAATGAAAAGAGCGAATTCCTTTTTGAAGGGACAGACCTTCCGGTATATTTCATTGCCTGGACAACTACTCCTTGGACGCTGCCTTCAAATACAGCACTTTGTGTGGGCCCT
>JAZLKQ010000028.1:0-2492 GCA_045597745.1 Bacteroidaceae bacterium
ATAGCACGCAAGATCAAAGAGATGGGAGTGGACTCTATAGACGGCAAGATATATGCAGACACACACAAGAAGGACACACTCATGTCCATACACCATTGGTCATGGGACAATATTCCGCTGAGCGAAGAGTACTTCATCACACCGCTCACATTCAACAAGGGCATGTCTGTACGTGAAGCATGGACAGGTAGTCCATACGCATACAAGAGCGGTCGAGTCAAGCACCCAGAGATATACTTCGTCAAGGCTATATGCAAGATACTGCAAGATGAAGGGGTGAAGTTCACTTCGTCCGAACCTTACGGCAAGAAGGAGACACCAAGATACAACAATCATTACCTCACAGCCATATCCAACCCTCTGTCCAAGGTATTGAGACCAATGATGAAACAGAGTGACAACTTCTACGCAGAGTCTGTACTCCTTATGCTAAGCCAAGAGAAGAACAAACAACGATGGTCATACAATGACTGCAAACACCAGATTGCCAACATGATGCAGAGGGCAGGAGTACGACCTGCCGACTATACTATCTCAGATGGTAGTGGACTGTCTCATGCCAACAAGATCACTCCTGAGGCAGAAGTCAAGCTTCTCGTATGGGTATACAAACACCCTAATATATATAAGGCATTGAGAGAGGTGCTGCCTATAGCTGGCGTAGATGGCACACTTAGCAAACGAATGGGAGGCACTAAGGCTTACAATAATGTACGAGCAAAGACTGGTACTGTCAGCGGCATCTCGACTCTTGCTGGATATGTCACTGCAAGCAATGGACATGTACTTGTGTTCTCTATAATGAACAGCAAGGTGTCAAGCACAAGTTATGCAAGGTCTCTACAAGACAAGATATGTATCGAGATGGCAAAGTAACAGCATGTGAGAGTGTAACACATCATTGTTCCACCACTAACAAAAACAACAACTAAAACCATGAAAAGCCACTTATTATTCTCCATATTACTCCTGTTCATCAGCATCAGCATCTATGCACAGGATAATGACGAGGCGGAGGCACCAGTCCCATTCAATGGAGTAGTTACAGACTTACAAGGCACTCCCATCAAGAATGCCCTCGTATATGTCATCGACAAGAACTTCCGCACCTTCACCAACAAGCGAGGACAGTTTGGCCTCACCAATGTACATCCCAACGACACAGTACACATCACCTATCGCAAGGTCATGTACAAGATACCCGTCGAAGGGCGCAAGAGCATGAGAATAAGACTTGGCGACCAACAACCGATGGAGGCTATAGAAGATCAGGAATTGGTTGACCTCGGATATGCATTTGTCAAGAGAAGAGAGTTTACCGGTACAAGTTCCGGTATAAGTGGTGCCGTACTGGTACGTACTGGCAAGACTAATATACTTGATGCAATGCAAGGGCTTGTAGCAGGCCTAACCATCAGCAACGGCAAAGCCATCATACGAGGTATCGGTACCATCAACTGCAGCACCGACCCACTATTCATCGTCGACGGTATCACAGTATCCACTCTTGACTTTGTCAATGTATACGATGTAGACCATGTAGAGGTACTCAAAGACGCAAGTATCTATGGAGCAAGAGGTGCCAACGGTGCCATCATCGTTCACACCAAGAGAGGCGGGCAATAATCCATTGGGCTATGCCTCTCGTGGCAAGATAACTCAGAAATGCCACAAGCAAACCATGATTGCCGAAGAACGGAACAAGCGCATAGTACATGGCAAAGAATACCACGACTCCTGACGCCATAGATATCAGCATACCACGAGAGTAAGTTCTTCCTATGTACACCCCGTCCCAGATAAATGCAGCCATGCCACATATAGGCATGAGCATTATCCACGGCAGATATTCAGACGAGGCCTCCCTTATCGTAGGCTCGTCAGTCAGCACATTTACCAACGTATTACCACCCAATATATACGCTACGGTAAAAGCTCCTGCCATCCACCACCCCCAGACAAACAATCTCTTTATCGTATCTCGATATGCTACCATGTTGCCTGCACCAATAGACTTTCCCACAAGTGCCTCGCCAGCAAAGGCAAAGCCGTCCATGATATAAGAATAGAGGGTGAAAAACTGCATCAGCAACGTATTGACAGACAACTCTGTATCTCCCAATTTTGCACCTGCTGACACAAAACTAAAGTGTACCAGCACGAGGCAGCAAGTACGCAAGAATATATCTTTGTTGAGCGAGAAGAAACGAATCATGGACTTTCTGTCAACAAATCGTAGTATCGCATACTTCATCAACCTATGATACGAAGCCCATATCATCACTATCGCTGTGATAAGGCCACACCACTGAGCAAGCATCGTGCCAAGCGCCACACCCTCCACCTTCATGTGCAGACAATACACGAAGACAAGGCTCATTACAATATTGAGCACATTCTGCACTATAGCCACAGCCATCGGTATACGGGAGTTTTGCATACCGATCGACCAGCCACTCAGGGCAAACAACATCAATGATGCCGGCGCACCC
>JAZLKQ010000029.1:0-2568 GCA_045597745.1 Bacteroidaceae bacterium
TGACGGTAAGCCTCGTCTCGGCCTCGGGTATCGAACTGGCAAGCGCAAAGTTGAAGGCTGAGGGCAATATGATGACACTCAATTTTGCTGATATTGATGCAGATTTCAAGGTCTCAATCACTCCTGTCAAGCGTGCATACATAGCTCATGTAGGGGTGTATGACGGGCAATTCAGCAGTGATGACTATGATGACGACGTGAAGTCTAAAGCTAAAGGTCAGCTCGCTGACGCTCAGGCAAGAGTCGTTGCAAAGGCATCTGCCAAACGTCTGATAGAAGGCATCACGTCGACAAACTATACATTTGCTGACCTCACGCCGATGACTACCTATCGTTATCGTGTCAAGGCGATAACAGCAGATGGCGAATCACCATGGAGCAATACCGTCAGCGTCACTACGACAGAGCCGACTGCCATTGCTGATGCTACTGTATCGACAGCTCGTCGCATCATAGGCGTATATACTATCGGAGGCCAGTATCTTGGCACTAAGATGCCGACTGACCGTGGCATGTATATAGTACGTTGTGGTGATGGAGAAGTAAGGAAGGTATCAGTGAGATAAGGCGACTGTCCGCCTTTAGGCGATGAACCGCTGGATATATCTCAGACATTAGCTAAATAAAAAGGAGCCACCCGCATGTTTCGACTGGAACATGCGGGTGGCTTGCATTATAGTACAAGGATGTAACGCCTGATGTTACTGAGTGATCATTACAGACTTGCTGAGCTTGATGTCGTTAGCATTAGTCGCTGCAGATACAGTGTACTGGCCACCAGAGATCTGCCACTTGTTGAGAGTAGGATTCCAAGAGGCGAGGTCGGCACGGCTGACGATAAGTTCGATGCGCTCGCTCTCGTTAGGCTGGAGGAGGCGAGTCTTCGCAAATGCTTTAAGTTCCTTTACAGGCTTAGGGAAGTCAGCAGTCGCTGGTGCAGAGACGTAGAGCTGTACGACCTCCTTGCCTGCTATCTTGCCTGTGTTACGGACAGTCACTGTTGCCTTAACAAACTGTTCATCAGATGATCCAGTCACTACGTCGAGGTCCGAATATTCGAATGTTGTGTAGCTGAGACCATATCCAAATGGATAGAGCGGCTTGATGTTGTCACGGTCAAACTGGCGGTATCCGACGTAGATGTCCTCTTCGTATCGTACGATCGAGTCGCCCTCAGAGAATGGGAAATTCTTGGATGAAGCGAAATCGTTGAAGTCATTAGCCCATGTCATAGGGAGCTTGCCAGATGGATTAGCCTTGCCTGAGAGCACATCAGCTATACTGTTGCCTGCCTCCTGACCGCCGAGCCATGTGTGAAGTATGGCGTCTGGACCTGCAGCGAGCAGAGACTTTATGTCGATGATATTGCCCATGTTGAGCAGTATGATGGCTGGTTTGCCCTGAGAGTGCGCAATGCGGCAGATGTTGATGACGTTGATTTCCTCAGCATCTGAAGGCAGATAGTCGCCCGCCACCGCTTTGCGGTCGCCTCCTTCACCCGCCATTCGGCAGATGGTGATGATTGCAGCGTCTGCATCCACAAGGGCGTTGTGTATCTGTGCATCCGAAAGTATTGGTTCCTGGAACACAGGGATAGTCCAGAAGTTTTCAGCCGGTACCTTCGCTTTCTCCTCTTGCAGATACTCGTTGTACATCTTGGCGATAACGGGTTCAACTTTAAATCCGGCGTTCTTCATACCTTCTTCGAGCGAAACCTTATATTTGCGGTTGACATTGCCAGAGCCCGATCCACCCACGAGAATGTCATAGCAGGCATTGCCGAAGAGGGCGACACGTGTGCCCTGTGCCAAAGGCAGAGCGTTAGGTTTCTGCTGATAACTGTTGGATGACGAGCTGTTGCCTACAGGGTCATTCTTCAGCAAGACCATACCTTCGGTTGCAACCTCACGAGTGACCTTGGCGTGTGCAGCGAGATCAGGGTTGTTAGAGTACTGATAGTGCTGAGCAGTAGGTGCCTGCTGCATGGTCTCGAGTATGCGTCGTATGTTGGTGTCAATCACGTCCTTAGGCAGAGTGCCGTTGTTCATGCCGTCGATGACCTCCTGCAACTGGCGTTCTGTACCAGGCATTATGAGGTCGTTGCCAGCCAGCTGTTGCTTGACTCCGTTCTCCTGAGCCCACCAGTCAGTCATGACAAATCCCTTGTAGCCCCATTCGTTGCGCAGCAGATCAGTGAGCAACCAATGGTTTTCTGAAGCGAACACACCATTGATCTTATTGTATGAAGACATGATGGTCCAAGGCTGACTTGCCTTGACCGCCATCTCAAATCCACGCAGATATATCTCTCTCATTGCTCTCATGCTGACTACGGCATTGACTCCGTTGCGGTGAGTCTCCTGGTTGTTGACGGCAAAGTGCTTGAGCGACACGCCTACGCCGTTGGACTGTACGCCATTGATATATGCCGTAGCCATCTGTCCGACGAGGAATGGGTCTTCGGAGAAGTACTCGAAGTTGCGTCCGCATAGTGGACTTCGGTGGATGTTGATGGCAGGTGCGAGCAGTACATCGACGCCGTACTCCTTGACCTCTTCACCCATTGCC
>JAZLKQ010000030.1:0-3678 GCA_045597745.1 Bacteroidaceae bacterium
ACGTCGAAAACTTCTTCATGTTCCTTGCAGAGCAGGTTCGCGAATATCTTGCAGAACTCGGAGTGCGCAAGTTCAAGGACATCATCGGTCGTACAGACCTCATCGAGGTTAAGGCAGCCGATCCATCTACTAAGCAGGGTACTATCGACTTCAGCCGACTCTTGGCTAAGGTGCCATCAGACAAGCCTTTGTACTGGGACCGTGGAGCGTTCACTAAGGTCGAAGGAGTCAAGGACTTCCAGATCATCGACGCTTGCTCAAAGGCTATTGAAGACAAGGAAGAGGTCAATCTCGACTATACAATCAAGAATACTGACCGTGCTGCCTGCACAATGCTCTCAGGTACTATCGCCAAGAAGTACGGCGAGGCAGGACTCCCAGATTCTACCATCAATATCAAGTTCAAGGGTAGTGCAGGCCAGAGCTTCGGCGCGTTCCTCGTCAAGGGAGTCAGCCTTAAGCTCGAAGGCGAAGCTAATGACTACTTCGGCAAGGGATTGTCAGGAGGTCGAATATCTATCCTCCCACCTGTAAGAAGCAATTTTGTGGCTGAAGACAACATCATAGCCGGCAACACAGGACTTTATGGTGCGACTGGAGGAGAACTTTATGTCAACGGACGCGTCGGTGAGCGTTTCGGTGTTCGTAACTCAGGTGCGGTTGCAGTCATCGAAGGTGCGGGCGACCACTGCTGTGAGTACATGACCGGAGGACGTGTCGTCGTGCTTGGAGAGACAGGTCGTAACTTCGCTGCCGGTATGTCAGGAGGTGTGGCTTACGTATGGGACAAGAACCACAACTTCGACTACTTCTGTAACATGGATCAGGTTGAAATCAATCTGGTGGAGGAAGCTTCATACCGCAAGGAACTGCACGAGCTCATCCGTCAGCACTATCTCTACACAGGATCTGCACTTGCTCGTACGATGCTCGACAACTGGAGCCGTTACGTAGAAGAGTTCATCCAGGTAGTGCCTATCGAGTACAAGAAGGTACTCCAGGAGGAACAGATGGCTAAGCTTCAGCAGAAGATTGCAGACATACAGAGTGACTATTAATAGATGTATAAAGCAGAATGTATACGTATGGCACTGTCCATGGCATCTAAAACATTAATATGTAATGGCGTGGGTATAGGCATGATTCCTGGACTGCCATACGTTGTACATCAATAAATATAATTCCGATTATGGGAAATCCAAAAGCATTTCTGACCGTGCCTCGTAAGGAGGCTGGCTACCGTCCTGTCCACGACCGTATACATGACTTCGGCGAGGTGGAACAGACACTTAATACCAAAGACCGTCAAGAACAGGCATCACGCTGTATGGACTGTGGTGTACCTTTCTGCCACTGGGCTTGTCCTCTCGGCAATAAGGACCCTGAGTGGAACGATGCACTATATAAGGGCGAGTGGGAGACCGCCTACAAGATACTTAAGAAGACAAATGACTTTCCTGAGTTTACGGGCCGTATTTGCCCTGCTCTCTGCGAGAAGTCTTGCGTACTCTATCTGACCACTGGCGAGGCAGTGACCAATCGTGAGAACGAGTGCGCCATTGCAGAGCGCGCTTATCTTGAGGGTTATGTCACTATAGAGCACCCTGAGCGCAACGGCAAGCGTGTGGCTGTCATCGGTGCAGGCCCTGCTGGTCTCGCTGCTGCCAACCAGTTGAACTACAAGGGATTTGAGGTTACAGTATTTGATAAGAACGAGGCTGCTGGTGGTCTTCTACGTTATGGTATACCTAACTTCAAACTTAATAAGAAGATTATCGACCGCCGTATCGATGTGATGGAGCAGGAGGGTGTCAAGTTTGTATACGATACTCCTGTATCGCTCGACAAGTTGGCAGCAAGCGAGTTCACTGGCGAAAACGAGGCAACCAAGGGATTTGACGCATACGTTGTCAGCACAGGTACTCCAGAAGCACGTGACCTCAAGATACCAGGCCGCGAGTTGAAGGGAATCCACCTTGCGCTCGAACTCCTCGGACAGCAGAATCGTGTGCTTGCAGGCCGAGAGTTCTCTGATGCCGAACGAGTTACTGCCAAGGGCAAGAAGGTGCTCGTCATCGGTGGTGGTGATACCGGTAGTGACTGTATAGGTACAAGTCATCGCCAGGGTGCGGTAAGCGTCACTCAGATTGAGATCATGCCTAAGCCACCTGTTGGCCACAATCCGTCTACACCATGGCCTAACTGGCCTGTCATCCTCAAGACCACTTCGAGCCATGAGGAAGGATGTGAGCGTCGATGGCTGTTGAACTCTAACAAGTTCATCGGCGACAAGAAGGGCAACGTCAAGGGAGTAGAGGTCGAAGGTGTAATATGGGAACCAAATCCTGATGGCGGCCGTCCGATTATGAAGCTTGATGGTAAAAAGGAGGTCATAGAGGCAGATATAGTATTCCTCGCCATGGGCTTCATCAAGCCACAGCAACCTCAGTTCCCAGACAATGTCTTCGTAGCAGGTGATGCCGCATCGGGCGCATCTCTCGTGGTACGCGCCATTGCTTCAGGCCGTAAGACTGCTGAAGCTATTGACCAGTACTTCAAGTCAAAGAAATAATCATTTTTCTGTCGATAAAATGTTATTTAACCGAGAAGGGGTGGATGAACAGTGGTTCATCCGCCCCTTTATGTATTGGAAATATGAGACAATCGTGCCAAATAGTATATTGTCGCCAAAGTATATTGTTGCTATACTCTAAATCTTCACGAGTTCGTACTGACGTGTGCCTATGCCGATCTCCTCAGCATATCGCAGACCAGCCTTCCAGTTGGTGTTAGGGTGGAGTATGTGAAACTTGTCACAATCCTCATCATTATGATGATGTCCCTCGCCGTCGTGGCAGTGACACTCGTGAGCCGAATGGTCATGGTCGTGCTGAGCCTTCAGCTTGTCAGATATGACGTTAGGAGTCATAAGTACTGGCGCTGCATTGACGATGTCCGCACAAGCCTGGTCGAGAGCTACAGGGTCGAGCGATGCTGCCATACCGAGATCAGGCACTACCGCCGCGTCGTTGTGTCCCCAACAGTCGCACTCTGGGCTCACATTCATGATAAATGCCACGTGGAAGTGCTGCTTGTCCTTGAGCACAGCCTTTGTATATTCAGCTATCTTGTAGTTGAGGATCTCGCTGCTCTCGTCGCTTCCCATCACCGCGGCGTCACTCTTGCACATAGCCACACACTGGCCGCATCCTACACACTTGTCATAGTCCATGACCGCCTTCTTGTCGATGACGTGTACCGCGTCGTGCGCACAGTTGCGCTCGCACAGTTTGCATCCGATACACTTGTCGAGGTCAATCTTAGGCTGAGCCGTGCTGTGCATGTCAAGCTTGCCAGCTACACTGCCGGCACCCATGCCGAGGTTCTTGATAGCTCCACCAAAGCCCGCCATCTCGTGACCCTTGAAATGGCTGAGGCTGATCACCACGTCGGCATCAGCTACTGCAGCGCCAATCTTTGGCTCAGGGCAATAAGTGCCGCCTACGTCTACGATGCGTTCGTCCTTGCCGAGCAGTCCGTCAGCGATGATGACCTGACAGCCCACTGAGATAGGATTGAATCCATTGACCATCGCTGTCTGCAGGTGGTCTACGGCATTGCTACGTGAACCGCTATACAGGGTGTTGCTGTCGGTGAGGAACGGCTTGCCGCCCATTG
>JAZLKQ010000031.1:0-3499 GCA_045597745.1 Bacteroidaceae bacterium
TATTAATCAGTTAAATCTGTGTAATCCGTATGTCGGCACTGTAGCTTTAATAAATAGGCTCTCGTCTCACAAACTGATTCCGCTGATTGCACGGAAAATATTAATCAGTTAAATCTGTGTAATCCGTTTGTCAGCGCTGTAGCTTTAATAAAAACGTTTTTATGTCAGCGAGCGTCTATTGCTGCCTTTATACGCGACAGTCCTTCTTCGAGTCTTGTTCTTGGACAAGCCATGTTGATACGCATGAAGTGGTCTGAGTCATCACCGTACATCTTGCCGGCATTGAGCCATACATGGTGATTGGTGGCAAGTTCCTCTTCGATAACTTCTGACGGTTTGCCGTATGCGGAGAAGTCTACCCATGCCAGATACGTGCCTTCGAGCATGATGACAGGGTACTGTGGAAGGTGGGTGTGGAAGAATGACGTGAGGTAGTCATAGTTGCCTTTGATGTACTGCACGAGCTGGACAAGCCATCCTTCGCCTTGAGTATAGGCGGCGATAAGTGCCTCGACGCCAAACGGATTGACATCACATACCTCGTTGATGTTGATAGCCTTGTCTACACGACGGCGTATATCTTCGTCAGCAACGGTGATGTTTGCTATCTGCAGTCCTGCTATGTTGAATGCCTTGGAAGGAGATGTGCATGTAGCCGAATGCATGAGAAATTCGTCGCTTATTGATGCGAAAGGTGTGTACTTGATATTCTTTTCGTCAAAGAACGTCTGTATAGCCACCTCGCGTTCACCAGGCATAGTGAACTCGCAATGTATCTCGTCGCTGATGACAAACACTCCGTGCTTCATACATATCTCGCCCATGCGTTGCAGTTCGTGGCGAGTCCATACACGTCCTGCTGGATTGTGGGGATTGCAGAGTAGAAAGACCTTGACGGCAGGGTCGCTTGCCTTGCGTTCGAAGTCTTCCCAGTCTATTATATAATACCTGTTGACCTCGTCTGACGTGCATGTCTGCATGTCGCTGGAAGATGATGATGGTGATGTGCTCATCGACTCTGACGTTGCGAGCACCAGCGAACTGCTTACCATCTCACAGCCGTTGTTGCGTATAGATGAGAAGAAACAGTTGTATACAGGTGTCTGTACGAGCACTTTGTCGCCTGGCACAGTCATTGCCTTGATAATGGCAGATATGGCAGGTACCACTCCCGATGTATAGATGATCCAGTCGCGCTGCATGGTCCATTCGTGCCTGCGTGCAAACCAGTCAATCGTAGCATCGTAGTATGCGTCTGGTACTCTTGTGTAGCCGAATACCCCATGAGCCACACGTCTCTGTACTGCCTCGATGATGCATGGTGCTGTCTGGAAGTCCATGTCTGCCACCCACAACGGTATCATGTCGGTGTCGGTAGTAGAGTCCCACTTGTATGAGTTGGTACCTCGTCTGTCTATTAGTTGGTCAAATTGCATTGTGCTCATCCTCTTTTTGTGTGAATCTTATCCTTCAATCTCTATCTTGCAGTCAGCAGGAGCCTTCTGGTTAGGGTCGATGATGACCTCGCCTACCTTGCCGTATACCTTGATGCTGCCCGACGTTGGATTTTTGATGCTCACCACGTCGCCCTTGATAGTGGCATTGATAGTGCTGTACTCAAATGCGAGATTGGCGTCATCGCCCATCACGCAGTCTTCCATGATGAGCCCGTCTACATAGCAGAGAGGCTGTTCGCCCGTTATCTTACAACGTACAAGTCGCAGGTTCTTGGCATACCATCCGAGATATTCACCATTAATCTCTGAGTCATATATTGTCACGTTCTCGGCTTCCCAGAACGAATCCTTTGAGTTGATGATAGCATTGCGTATCTCGACATTGCGGCTGTACTGGAACGAGTAGTTGCCCTCCTGATGATAGTCGCTTATCTTGATGTTGTTGCTGTGCATGAAGAGGTAGTCAGCATTCTCGATGGTGCAGTTGTGTATCTCGATGTCATCGCAGTCCCAAAGAGTCTGTTCTCCGTTAGGTATCTTTACGTTCTCAAGATATATACCCTGCATACGGCGGAAGAGTTTTGGAGCATCCACGAGACAGTTAGTCATTCGTACATCTTTCGAATACCACAGAGACGAACGTGCGCTCTCGGCGAAATAGCAGTTGTCCACCTTGAATCCGTATGTCTCCCAGAATACATATTTGCCTTCGAATCGGCAGTTCTTCGCCTCGATATTCTTGCACTCCTTGATAGATGACTCACCTACATGTATAGTCACGTTGTCGAGCAACAGGTCGCGACTCATGTATAGTGGGCGTTCGCCACCAAACTCCTGATTAGAAATAGTCTTCATTGTTAGATAATAATCGTTGTAAGTAATAGTTCAAAATATATTTTATAATCGCAAATGACCACTTGATAATTTATATTTTTTTTGAACACGGATCTCTCGAATCTCTCGAATAAAAGATTGGCTTCACCGAGCTAAAGGTTCGTGTGATTATGGAGATTAGTGTTCGTTATTATATAATTAATTGTGTTCACTTATTTATAATAAAGTTAATAATGTCTGAAGTCCCTCCACATCTTGAAGATGAATGCGGCTCCACGCCAGCACAGTTCGGCACACATCGCTATCCATACACCCACGAGACCGTACATAGGTGCGAGCAGCAGGGCAAGGCTGAGGCGTACTACCCAGATGCTTGCCAGATTCATGATGCTTGGCATGAGAGTCTTGCCCGTACCTACATATACGCTGTAGACGACGATGGCGGCGGCAAACATTGGCTCTGCCCATGCCTCAATCTTCAGCACTTCCGAACCGAGTGTGATGATAGCCTTGTCGTTGGTCATGATCTGCATCATCATGTCGCTGCCAAAGTACATCAGTACTCCCATCATGGTCATGATCGCCATTCCTACCCACAGGGCGATGTATGCAAAACTCTTCATCAGGTCATGACGCTTTGCTCCTACACTCTGCCCGACAAGTGTGGTTGCAGCTTCAGCCACACCATATCCAGGCATATAGCAGAGGCTCTCGGCAGTGATGCCAAACGAGTTGGCGGCTATACTTACAGCTCCGAGCGGAGCCACGATAGACGTGATGGCTATCTGTGCACCGCACATCACGCCACGTTCGAGACTGATAGGAGATCCTATCTTGAACGCCTTGAGCAGACTCATCCTGGTAGGCAGGTAAGCCTTAAGATGCTGGCGCATGTCCATCATGCCGAGGTCGCTATCAAGGGCAAATCTGAGATTCTTGTCCTTGACAATGAGGAAGTACAGCATACCCGTCATTGACACGACCTCTGCGGCAAATGTGCCGTATGCAGCGCCTGCTGTGCCCATGTCGAGCATAAAGATGAAGATGTAGTTGAATATGACGTCGAGCACACACATCATCACTCCCAGCATACTCGGTACCTTGATATTGCCGCTACATCTCAGGCTTCCGGCAGCAAGCATGTTGAGCTGCAGAAATGGCAGGGCGGCGGCAAATATGGCGAAATACTCTGATGCGTCGTCGCATAT
>JAZLKQ010000032.1:0-2189 GCA_045597745.1 Bacteroidaceae bacterium
GGTACATATGGTCACCTCCACTCAGCAATGGACGAGATGCGTGCTGCAGGCAAGAAGGTGGCAATGGCTCACTTCAAGTACATCAACCCACTTCCTGCCAATGCTGCAGAGGTACTCAAGAAGTACCCAAAGGTTGTCGTAGCAGAGCAGAATATGGGTCAGCTCGCTGGATGGCTCCGCATGAAGGTGGACGGATTCACACCTTATCAGTACAACGAGGTAAAGGGTCAGCCTTTCGTCGTAAACGAACTGGTAGAGAGCTTCAACGAAATCATCAACAAATAAAGAAAGGACACAACAATGGCATATACACAGAATGATTTTAAGAAAGGACAGCCAAGATGGTGTCCTGGATGTGGTGACCACTTCTTCCTTGCGTCACTTCATAAGGCAATGGCAGAGATAGGCGTTGCTCCATGCGATACTGCAGTAATCTCTGGTATCGGATGTTCATCACGTCTGCCTCACTATATGGCAACATACGGCATGAACACAATACATGGTCGTGCAGCGGCTATCGCTACTGGTGCAAAGGTCGCCAACCCAAAACTCGCCGTATGGCAGGTAAGTGGTGACGGAGACGGCCTTGCTATCGGTGGTAACCACTTCATCCATGCTAACCGTCGTAATATCAACCTCAATATGATCCTCCTCAACAACCGTATCTACGGTCTTACAAAGGGTCAGTATTCACCAACATCTCCACGTGGATTTGTCAGCAAGTCAAGCCCATTCGGTACAGTCGAGGACCCATTCCGTCCAGCAGAACTCTGCTTCGGCGCACGTGGACACTTCTTCGCTCGTGCAGTTGCCACAGACGCGCCTGGCACAATCGAGGTGCTCAAGGCTGCGTACAATCATCAGGGTGCTTCAGTATGTGAGATACTCCAGAACTGTGTCATCTTCAACAATGGTACTCACGACTCTGTATACTCAAAGGAAGGACGTGCTAAGAATGCCATCTACGTGAAGCATGGTCAGCCTCTCATCTTCGGTGAAAACAACGAGTATGGTATCATGCAGGACGGTTTCTCTCTCAAGGTCGTAAAGCTTGGCGAGAACGGCATCACAGAGAAGGACATCCTCGTACACGACGCTCACTGCGAGGACAACACACTCCAGCTCAAGCTCGCTATGATGGACGGTACAAACGGATTCCCTATCGCACTTGGTGTTATCCGTGACGTTGAGGCTCCAACATACGACGACTGCGTAACATCTCAGATCGAGGAAGTTAAGGCTGCGAAGAAGTATCATAACTTCGCTGAGCTCCTTGAGACCAACGACATCTGGGAGGTGAAGTAACATCACACGTACACACAATTGTTCATACATATCAGATGGCATACCCACGTGGTATGCCATCTGTCGTTTTTAGACGTGCGGTCGATGAAATTTAGACATACGGTCGATCAGGCTTAGACATACGTATGATCAAGCTCCGTCATACGTATGTCTAAGCTCCGTCATACGTATGTTGCAAATGCATCTTCCGTATGATAATAAAACGCACAAGCAATCGCTGTATTTGCAAGCATGGACTTGTGCGATATTTTTCTCATTATGCTTTGCTGTTGTCCGACTAATTATTACTTTTGCGCTACGAATAGAATGCTTGCCGAATGATTGGCATCACGAACAGGAACCCTAAGGACAAAACATATATGACAAAAGACGAGATATACATGAGCCGATGCTTACAGCTGGCTCGGTCAGGAATGCAGAATGCTCAACCTAACCCTATGGTTGGGGCTGTGATAGTACATGAAGACAGAATCATCGGCGAGGGGTATCATGTGAGATGTGGGCAGGGACATGCAGAGGTCAACGCCTTCGCTTCGGTCAAGGCTGAAGATGAATGTCTGTTGCACGATGCTACGATATATGTGAGTCTTGAGCCTTGTGCACATTATGGCAAGACTCCTCCATGTGCGGACCTTATCGTGAGCAAGGGCGTGAAGAGATGTGTGGTGGGATGTGTCGACCCGTTTGCCAAAGTGCAGGGCAGAGGTATACAGAAGTTGCTTGAAGCAGGCATAGAGGTTACTGCAGGTGTGCTTGAGGCGGAATGTATGGCACTCAACGAGAGGTTTATAACATTCCATAGCAAGCGCCGTCCGCTCGTCACGCTCAAGTGGGCTCAGAGTGCAGACGGATATATAGACGACGATAGTGACAAGCCGGCAGCC
>JAZLKQ010000033.1:0-2963 GCA_045597745.1 Bacteroidaceae bacterium
GAATGTAATCATCAGGATTAAGACCTTTGCCAAGTTCCTTAATACCACCAACAAGTGATATGTACTCTTGATGACCCTCTGCATTGACGTACTTGAAGATCTCACCAAACTCGTTTGCCTGAAGGACACCCATGTCACCACCAGGGAAGTTAGCGATAAGTACACCGAAAGCGATAGGAATAAGGAGCAGTGGCTCAAAATGCTTTACTATACCAAGGTACAGAAGTACGAAGGCGAGCAAATACATTATTATATATGTACCATTTGATGCAACGATGTCGCTGAACGCTGTCATCTGATACAGATTTTCTAATACTTGTTCCATGTTATTATGTAATGAAGGGCGAGACGAACGGTCGTCGGAGTGTGATGTAGAAGTTCTTGAACATTAAAGTAGAGGCCCTTGAATACTAATGTATAGGTTCTTGAACATTAAAGTAGAAGTCCTTGAATACTAATGTATAGGTTCTTGAACACTAATTTAGAAGTCCTTGAACTCTAATCAGCCATCAAACTGATGATGAACGACTTTTCGTTTGCGCTGCTTCGATTATTGTTAATATTTTATTGAACAGGTGAATGAGAATGAAGCCACTTGTACGTGGGCTTCATCCTTCATTCGATATTCTGATGATTAAGCCATCTTCATGATTGGATCATCCTCTTCTACAGAGTCTCCAGAATTGGCGAGAATAGCAGTGATGACACCGTCCTTGTCTGCACGAATAGCGTTGAATGTCTTCATTGCCTCGATATATCCAAGTACGACACCAGTCTTAACTCCATCGCCAACCTTCTTTGGTGTCTCAGAGTTGTCCTTAGTGAGATAGAACTTACCCTCAAGTGGTGCGATGATGTCCTCGCCTTCGCCAGCAGGAACTGCTGCTGTTGCTGCACCTGCAGCTGCTGGTGCTGGAGCATCTCCGTATGCTATCTCTACCTTGTAGTTCTGACCGTTAACCTGTACTGTCACACTCTTTGGAAGGTCGCTTGCAGCAGGAGCATTCTTCTTAGCCTTGCGCTCAGCGAGGTCCTTCTCGAAGTCTGCCTTAGCCTTGCCGCTCTTGTAAGCCTCGTACTGTCCTGGGTGCATAGAGTACTCGAAGAGCTCTTCGTCGTCCTCACCAAGTTCCCATCCCTTCTCCTGCATCTTCTGCTTGTAGTCCTCGAGATCGTCTGGGAAGTATGACTGTGGGTCGTTAGTCTCGAATACCTTGCCTTCCTTTTCTGCGAGTGCGATAATCTCTGGGTCTACTGGGCCAGGGAGCTGTCCTGCCTTACCAAGTATCATGTCCCAGATAGTGTCAGCAATCATTGACCAACGTGCCTTGCCCTTTTCCATCTGGATCACGTTCATGAGGGCGAGGTTCTTAACATACTGTGAGAATGGAGTAACGAGGCATGGGTAACCAACCTTAGGCCATACATATGCAACCTCGTCGAAGAGCTTGATGAGGAGGTCATCAGTAGTGAGCTCAGGCTGATTGTTCTTTACCTTCCACTTGTTGAGTGACTTGAGGTTGTCCTCGAGGTCAGTCATGAGTGAACCCATCATACCGCCAGGGAGACCTGGCTTAACGAGGAGTGAGTTGTTGATGTGGTTGAGGTCTGGGATATAGTAGCCGAGGAAGTCGTCACACATCTCCTGTATCTGTGTACGAACGTCCATGTATGCTGCCATGTTGATTTCCTTCACCTTGAAGCCAGCGTCCTTAAGCATCTCCTGTACAGCGATGATGTCAGCGTGTCCTGTACCCCATGAGAGTGGAGACATACCTGTGTCGACGTAGTCACAGCCAGCATTACATACCTCAAGGATAGAAGCCATGTTGAAACCTGGGCCAGCGTGTGAGTGATACTGGATGACGATATCCTTCTTGTATGCCTTGATGCCCTCAACGATCTTACCAAGTGACACTGGGCGTCCGATACCTGCCATATCCTTGAGACAGATCTCGTCAGCGCCTGCATCGATAAAGGTCTTTGCGAGGTTGACGTAGTATTCTACTGTATGTATTGGTGAAGCAGTGATACAGAGTGAAGCCTGTGCAATCATGCCAGCTTCCTTTGCATACTGGATAGATGGGATAACGTTGCGTGCGTCATTGAGTCCGCAGAATATACGAGTGATGTCAGTACCCTGAGCCTTCTTTACCTTATAGAAGAGCTTGCGGAGGTCCTTTGGACATGGGCTCATGCGGAGTCCGTTGAGTGCGCGGTCAAGCATGTGAGTCTGAATGCCAGCCTCATGGAAAGGCTTTGTCCATTCGCGTACTGACTTGTTAGGATTCTCTCCATAGAGGAGATTTACCTGCTCGAAACCACCACCGTTAGTTTCTACACGGTCGAAACATCCCATCTTGATGATTGATGGAGCGACCTTTACCAACTGGTCAACACGTGGCTGATACTTACCTGCACTCTGCCACATATCACGGAAGACCAGTGAGAACTTTACTTCTTTCATGTTTAGTCTTATTGAGTTTTGTTATTTCCTTATTTAGATAATGTCGGCAAGATTATATCTTAGTAATCTTAGATACATATCCCTTACCACCTGTAATCTGCTTGACAGTCGCTTCGATTACTGACTTCACTGTGCCGTCTACTGGCTGAGCTGCTGCAGGCGCAGTAGCTTTCTTCTTAGCTTCTTCTTCTGGAGCGAACTTGTTGACCAAGAAGATGAGTAACTTGCCGAGGTTGATTACGATAAGGAGGATGATGAATACCGTAACCATACCGACAACGAGGAGCTGCAATGCTCCGGCCATGTCATTTGTTATCATAATGCTTGTAAATATTGATTAATCTTTTTTCCTTAAAAGGTCGTTTAGACCCTATAAACCTTTGCAAAGGTAATCATTTTCTTTCAATTTGTTTGCATACTGACTGTAGTTTTGTATCAATTGAAAGAAAAAAGCGTCTCCCATGAGGGAAACGCTTGATATATGACAAGATGATGA
>JAZLKQ010000034.1:0-2930 GCA_045597745.1 Bacteroidaceae bacterium
CTTGTTGGACCTCAGGCATACTATAACAATAGTGAAAACCTAATGGCTGACACGCATAGCAAGATTCCTGCCATGAGAGACATATATGTGAGGTATTGGAATCGTTGCCGCCAGTCGGACGCTATGGATTTTGATGATATACTTGTGTATACATTTCTGCTCTTTGACCGCCATCCGGATATTAGGCAGAAGTATCAAGACAGGTTTCAGTACGTACTTGTCGACGAGTACCAAGACACCAACTATGCTCAGCATCGCATCGTGTGGCAACTCACGGAGCAACGCCAGAAGGTCTGTGTAGTGGGAGATGATGCGCAGAGCATATATTCATTTCGTGGCGCCAATATTGATAACATCTTGAAGTTTAGAGATTTGTATGCAGATAGTAAATTGTTTAAGTTAGAAAGAAATTACCGTTCAACTCAAACTATTGTCCAAGCAGCAAACAGTCTTATCCACAAGAACAGCAATCAGATATTCAAGAATGTATATAGCGAGCTGGAGGTTGGTGAGAAGATTGATGTCTATGAAGCGCACTCCGATGTGGAGGAGGGACAAATAGTAGGAAGGAAGATACAGGAGATAAAGCGACGTGAGCATTTGCAGTATTCGGACTTTGCTATATTGTATCGTACCAATGCTCAAAGTCGTGTGTTTGAGGAATATCTGCGCAAGAATGGTCTCCCTTATCGTATATATGGAGGGCTGTCATTCTACCAACGCAAGGAAGTGAAGGATGTAATAGCATACTTTAGGCTTGCAGTCAATCCTAATGATGAAGAGGCATTCAAGAGAGTAATCAACTATCCTGCAAGAGGTATAGGCAATACTACTGTAAGTAAGATAACATCTGCAGCCAACATGCAGAATGTTAGCTTGTGGAAGGTGATATCTGACCCTGTGTCTTATGGGGTGAAAATCAATAGAGGTACTGAGCAGAAGATTGCAGAATTTCGCCATCTCATCGAACAATTTGTGGTGTCTGCACAACAGATGAGCGCAAACGAGATGTGTGATAAGATTGTGAAGGAATCAGGAATAATTAACGATATCTATGCCGACCGCTCGCCTGAAAATATAAGCCGACAAGAGAATATAGAGGAGCTTATGAATGGTGTTGTTGACTTTTGCGACTCTCGACGTGAAGAGGGTAGCGACGCCATATATCTTCAGGACTACCTCTCGGAAGTGGCTTTGCTTAGCGATGTGGATTCTGACGATTCGGAAGAAGAAGAGAAGGTCACTCTTATGACTATCCATTCTGCAAAGGGCCTGGAGTTTAATACTGTCTTTGTCGTTGGTCTTGAAGAAACGTTATTCCCAAGCCAGATGGCATGTGATTCTCCACACGAACTGGAAGAGGAACGTCGTTTGTTTTATGTGGCAATAACAAGAGCAGAGCGTCATTGCTTCATTACATACGCTAAGTCACGCTTCAGATACGGAAAGATGGAGTTTGGCAATCCAAGTCGATTCATCCGAGATATAGACGAGGCATATCTAAACTTGTGTGGTACAGCACGCAAACAATCATCAATGTATGGAGATGTGCAATTGCCTTGGAAAAAGAGATCACGCCTTTTTGATGATGACGAGCCTGAATTTATGCGGCGAACAGGATCTCCCTTTTCATCATCACCAAAGAAAGAAAATGTCAATCCGCATCCATCTGTCAAGATGCCTCCGCCACCATCAAACATAAGGCGATTGGTGAGGGTTCCATCGGCGAATCCGTATGCGCCATCATCTGGTGCTGCAGATCCAATGGCAGGAATAAGTGTGGGAAAGCATATAGAACATGACCGCTTTGGTGTAGGTATAGTGGAAAAGATAGAAGGAGTAGGAGGGAGCGCTAAAGCGACTGTGACTTTCCAACATGCAGGCACTAAACAATTGTTGCTGAAGTTTGCAAGATTTAAGGTGATTGACTAAATATATATTAAGGTGTATTTGTTTATGCTATTATTTGTCATAATGATGGCAGATGACAAAGGCTTACATGGTATATTGAAATGAATTAATGATATGACGAAATTGGAACAGCATATTGATGACATACCAAATCCTTGTTATGTGATAGAAGAAGATCTGCTTAGGCGCAATCTGGCGTTGATTCGCCATGTGGCAGAATCTGCGGGCGTTGAGGTGATTCTTGCATTCAAGGCATTTGCTTTGTGGAAATCTTTCCCGATATTTAGAGAATACATTACTCATACTACGGCGAGTTCTTTGTATGAGGCAAGGCTGTCAAAGGAGGAATTTGGCACATACGCTCATACCTATTCTCCCGCTTATACAGAAGATGAATTTGGCACCATAATGGATTGTAGTGGACATGTCACTTTCAATTCGTTGAGTCAATATGAACGTTTTGCATGTCAGACAGTGGAATATGAACGTAATACGGGGCGTCATATATCTTGTGGACTTCGTGTCAATCCGGAGTATTCGGAGATAGAGACGCTCTTGTATAATCCATGTGCTCCCGGCAGCCGTTTTGGTGTGCTTGCTTCAAACCTTCCAGAGGTGTTACCAAAGGAGTTGGAAGGTTTTCATATTCATTGTCATTGTGAGAGTGGAGCTGATGTGTTTGAACGTACTCTTGTTCATATAGAGGAGAAATTTGCATCATGGTTCCCTCAGATAAAGTGGATAAACTTTGGCGGTGGACATCTTATGACGCGTGACGATTATGATGTGGAAAGGCTTATTAGCGTACTATCAAATTTCAGAAAGCGCTACCCATGGCTAAAGGTAGTGCTCGAACCGGGTTCGGCATTTGGATGGCAGACAGGCCCCCTTGTATCAAAGGTCGTTGATATTGTAAACAACTCTGGTGTTCGTACGGCTATACTTAACGTAAGTTTCACTTGCCACATGCCTGACTGTCTGGAGATGCCATACAAGCCACATGTTAGATATGCAGAGAC
>JAZLKQ010000035.1:0-10355 GCA_045597745.1 Bacteroidaceae bacterium
GAAGGACCGAAGAACTTCATGTCGGGTATCTGTGCCATCTGTTCACGAGCATAGCGGGTCAGCATCTGTTCGTGCTGGTAGATATTGTCCATGCCGAGAGCCGAGACATAATCGAGCGCAACCGCAAGTGCATGGGTGGCAACATAGTCGGGTGTGCCAGCTTCGAACTTGTATGGAAGTTCGTTGTATGTGGTCCGTTCAAAACTTACGTTCTTTATCATCTCGCCACCACCCTGGTATGGAGGCAACTTGTCCAGCCACTCCTCCTTGCCGTACAATACCCCGACACCCGTTGGACCATATATCTTGTGGCCTGAGAATGCGAAGAAGTCGCAATCCATCTTCTGGACATCGACCGCAAAGTGTGGAGTACTCTGTGCACCATCTATCAAGACGGGAATATCATGCTGATGAGCTATCCTGATGATTTCATCAACAGGATTGACCGTACCCAGCACATTGCTGACATGAGCACAACAGACTATTCGAGTATGTTCGTTGAGCAAAGCCTCATATTCGTCAAGTATCAGCCTGCCTTCGTCATCCATAGGTATAACCCTGAGACGTGCGCCCCGTCTCTCGCAGAGCATCTGCCAAGGCACGATATTGGAGTGGTGCTCCATAGTAGATACCACTATCTCGTCACCCTCTCGGATGTATGCCTCACCAAACGAAAATGCAAGAAGATTGATGCTCTCGGTAGTTCCTCGGGTAAAGAGTATCTCATTGGTGCTCTTCGCCCCGATAAATCTACGTACCACCTCACGACTCTGCTCATGCAGATCTGTCGCTTGCTGACTAAGGAAGTGTACACCACGATGTACGTTGGCGTTGACGTTATAGTATTCGTCCACCATTGCCTCGACCACACATCGTGGCTTCTGAGTCGTGGCACCATTGTCCAGATACACCAAGGGCTTGCCATACACAGTACGGCCCAGTATCGGGAAATCCTCTCTTATCTTATGAATGTCGTACATCTATCTGATAATTTGTGTGCAAAGGTAGTGTAAAATAATCAAATCCACGTCAACACCTACTACAAATCATCCTCACCCCGACTGAAAATATACCTTTATTATAATGAGAAACAAATAAAAAGCATATCTTTGTCACCGATATCTAACTATAACTAACTTACATTGATTTATTATGACAAAATTATTATTAACATTATGCCTTGCCCTTATCACGTCCATAGGAGCATCAGCACAAGGCAGTTCGTACAATGGACAAGTCGTGGCTGACGAAGGCGCATGGTGCTGGTTTGCCGACCCGAGAGCACTGCACTATGAGAATGAGAGTGGCACTATCAACGCCACATACATCGGTTACATCGACTACCACGGCAGCATCAAGGCCACACAGGTGGACTTCAACACAGGCACTACATCTGAGGTACTTATCCGCAGTTGGTTTCAGCCTGACGACCATGACAATCCCGCCTTTCTCGTACTTCCAGACGAGCGCATCATGATCATCTATAGCCGTCATACCGACGAGGCATGTTTCTACTATCGCATCAGTAAGCGCCCTGGAGACATCACTTGCCTTGGCGAGGAGAAGCGACTGGCAACTGCTAACAACACCACTTATCCCAACCCATACATCCTATCCGATGACCCTGACCACATCTATATGTGCTGGAGAGGCATAGGATGGCACCCTACCGTAGCGCAGATGAGTATGCCTGATGCTAATGATGACATCAAGTTTACTTGGGGACCATACCAGATGGTACAGTCTACTGGCGCACGTCCATACGCTAAATATATAAGTAACGGCAAGGACAAGATATACCTCGCTTACACTACTGGTCACCCTGACAATGAATATCCAAACTGGTTATACTGCAACGCCTTTGACATCAACGACAAGTGCCTGTATGACCTCAATGGCAAGAAACTAAGTTCCGTGGCAACAGGCAAATGGAATGTCAACAAGACGGACTCATACAAGAGTGCATACCCTGCAACGGTCGTTGACGCAACGAGCGACAGACGCGACTGGATATGGAATATGGCTTTCGACACTAAGGGCAATCCTGTCATCGGAATGACAAAGATCAGTAATGACAAGCGCACTCATGACTATTATTACGCTAAGTGGAACGGTTCGAAATGGAATGTGTCGTTTGTCGCTAACGGCGGAGGACAGTTCCATCACACTAATGGAGTCGAGATGTGCTACTCTTCTGGTATGGCTATAGACCGAGACAATCCTAACATCGTCTATTGCGGTGTACCTGTTGATGGAGCATACGGCACTATGCACGAGATATGGCGATATACTCTTGACGCTAACGGCAAGGTGACATCCTCCGAAGCTGTCACCCGCAATTCACAGACATCTAACGCACGACCTTTCGTCATCGAAGGCACACAGAACAGTCCGCTAAGACTAACATGGATGTACGGCGACTATTACTACTGGATAGTCAACACCACATACCGCAAGGCATATCCGACGAGCATCATGTCTGAATACATCCTGCCATCCAACATGCCATCTGCTCCTGGCTCATCTCTGTCTGTAGACATGCAGATAGACGCAGCCAACTACAAGGGCGACTTATTGACTGCTGGCGACATCACATACGGTGTCAACTCCAACCAGTACTCATACATCAAGATTGCTGGCAAGACATTTACAAGCCAGAATGTGCTCGGCACTGCTGACAGCTGGCAGACGGAGAATACTGCTACTACTGGCGGCGTATGGTTCTCCAAGACCCCACTCGGCAAGTACAACCTTACACTCACATACGATTCGTCTCTCAGTCGACTCACCGTCTATGTCAATGGCATCATTGACCAACAGATAGACTGCAAAGCCAATATGAGCAATGCCATAGCCGCAAGCAACGTAACTATAAGCAAGCAAAACATCTACGACCAATGCCTCTCTCAGAGCAAGATCAAGGCGCTCATTGCCGAGGGCGAGATAGAGGCGATAACTATTCCAACAAGTATCGTGACTGATATCGTACTGCCATCAGCCACACCATCCGGCAAGAGCATTGTCTGGACATCAAGCAACGCTGACATCGTATCTACATCTGGCATTGTGTCATTGCCTAAGACTGCAACAAAGGTCACGCTGACAGCGACTGTCGCTGGAGCAGACAAGACATTTGAGGCCACAGTCCTGCCAAGAGACATCAGTCACAATGTGAGGGCAAGTTTTGCATTTGACGGCAAAGACAAAGGCATCACACTACAGGGAAGCGCAAAGATCAAGGACGGCAGACTCGATCTTACTGCCAATACCGCATCAGGTTTTGCCACCAACGGATACGCTCTCGTTGACGAGGGACTGCTGGGTGGTCTGCGTAGCTATACCGTGATACTTACCGCCAATGCCAAGTCACTCGCCAACTCACCACGCCTGTATGACTTTGGCGGTGGCAGCGGCAACTCTGTATTCCTCCGTGCCAATGCGCTCTCTGCAGGCATCAAACTCAACGGCGGGACTACAACCATGGTCAACGGAGCAACAGCACTTCTGACTGACAAGGAGTACAAGATTGCAGTAACATTTGATGCATCAACACGTACCACAAAGATCTATATCAACGGCATTGAAGATGTATCTGGCACTGCCAATATCAACGAACCATACGCCGTCTACGATGCGGCGGGAGACGCTCGCAACTACATCGGCCGTACCCAGTGGTGGGACGGAGCATACGCTTCGAGCAATGTAGACTTCATCGGCACTATTGACAACTTCGTCGTATATGACATCGCACTAACGCAGAAGGAGGTGTGTGATGCCCAAGGCATCCCCTTTCAAGAAAAGGAATATCCAACGACGCTGACAAATCCAGACTTCGAGGCTACATACTCTCCACTCATCGGCAGCGGAGTATCATCTGACCGCGCCATATACGTGCCAGAAGGATGGGACATAGACTATGCTTTGCGCAACGAGAACGACTTTACTGCCCTCAAGAACGGTGACCTGTATTATAACCAGTTCTTTGCGCCATTGACACAAAGTGCAGAAGGAGGCAAACAGACACTCTGGATTCGTCAGCGATGGGGAGACTCTGACATCAACATGTATCAGCAGATTAAGCCTGCCAAAGGCAAGTACACTCTCACAGCACAGATATACGCCTCCGACACAAGCGGCAAGAGCTATGTATATGTAGGCAAGACACAGCGTACAGCTACCAAGTCTGGCACATGGCAGACCGTGACATTCGACATCGAAGCTGATGGAGACGAAGTGTTCAACATTGGTCTGCGTTCACTACATGGAGGTACAGATGCCGAGCGTATCTGCGCATTCGACAACTTCACCTTGACTCTCGTGGAAGACCCAATAGACGATGCCATCGACGCACCATCAGCAGACCGTGCCCCTCACATCATCTATGATCTTACGGGAAGGTGCGTCACCTCTACTCAACGTGGAGTTTACATCGTAAACGGGAAGAAGGTACTGAAATAGAAATCCATTATTTAATTATTCTATAAACAAACAATGTAACATGATTAAGAACTTATTTACGATTGCCGCAATGGCATTGGTTGGACTTACAGCAAGTGCACAGTCCCAGTATCACTTTACTCCACACATCGGTATCGGATACACCAACATGTCAAACAATGAAGTGCCTGTCGCATCTATAGACGACAAGATATCCAATGGAATAGGACTGCTCGCTGGTGCAGAGTTTGAATACATGGTAGCCGACAAGGTAGGGATCTCTGCAGGCGTCGACTTCCTCTACTCCAAGACAGATGAAGTAAAGTGGGAGATCGGCGAACGTTCCACCGCTGAGATGCACTTCTCATACTCATACCTCAACATGCCGGTACTCGTACAGTATCACATGGGCAAAGTGGCAGTAAAGGCAGGTGTACAGCCTACATTGTGCTTGTCTGCAGACTTCCACAACGACAAGAACAAAAGTTCGCTAAAGGACGGTATGAACACATTCAGCCTTGCTCTGCCTGTAGGTGTATCATACGAGTTCAACACTCCAGTAGTTCTCGACCTGCGTTGTGCCATACCGCTCACAAAGCAAAACAAGAACAAGCTTCCTGGAGGGGACTTCTTGTTTACTTCCGTCATGCTTACCGCAGGCTACCGATTCTAAAAAGGGAGGCGAAAGTTACCCTACCCTTTATGATATTTATATAGGACTTGACCTATGCGCCTTCTGCATATATGACTGAAAGAAATTATTCTGAAATGACTCGGAAATTTCGTGATTATATAATTTCCGGATAACTAATGGATAATTTCTTTCAGTTAAGCACTTCGCAAGAGAAGAGCGTCATTATGGGTCAAGTCCTATATCATTCTTATAGTTTCAAGTTTCATTTCTCATTTGCATAACGCACAACCGACGCACTTATCCAGTTCGCCACGGAAGCGTTTCTCGTCGAGTTCGTGAAGACGTACTCGTAGTGGTTCGTAGGTAATCTGGTCGATGACTTGTCCGACGAAAGCGAACTTGAGCAACATTCGGGCTTCGTCTTGGCTGATGCCTCGTTGCTGCATGTAGAAGAGTGACTGCTCGTCCATGACGCCGACTGTGGACCCGTGTGCACACTTGACGTCGTCGGCGTATATCTCTAGCATCGGCTGGGTGTACATACGGGCTTCAGGGCTGGCACATAGGTTGGCGTTGGTCTCCTGACTGGCGGTCTTCTGTGCATCATGTCGCACAAGTATCTTGCCTGCAAAAGCTCCGACTGCATGTTCGTCTAAGACGTACTTGTAGAGTTCGTTGCTCGTACAGCATGGCACACGATGGTCTATGAGAGTGTTGTTGTCTACTCGCTGTCCCTTGTCTGCCACTACACATCCTCCGAGTGTCACCTCAGTGCCTTCGCCACATAGTCGTACATCGGCAAGGTTGCGGGTCTGACCATTGAAGAGTGTAATGCTGTTGTGCTTGATGTTGCAGTCACGTCCTGCCTGTATATAGACATTGGAGAATCGTGAGCAAAGCGTATGCGTCTCTTCTATCTCGTACATGTCGAGACGACTGTTGTCCTTGGCTATGACCTCGACTACCTGTGTACTGAGGAATCGCTCCTTGTCTGCCGCCCTGTCGTAAAATATGACAGTAGCGTCCGCACCCTGTTCGAGGAGTATGAGTACACGGCGATTGACCATAGTCGCCACATTGCCACGCAGGGTATTTTCGACCTGTATAGGCTGCTGCACACGCACGTTCCTTGGCACGTATATGAGCAGGGTGTCATGAGCAAGGGCGGTATTGAGTGCTGTGATAGAGTCGTAGTCTCCTGCCTGGTCCTTGCTGAGTAGCGAGTCGGGCTCTGCCATCGCCACCTTATTATAATATGGTGTAACGTCAACAGGGGACTGCTGTATGCTACCTACGTATACGCCGGCTGTTGCTGTAAAGTCGGCGTCATCAGAGATAAGTGGCGAGGTGATTGGTGCAAAACTGACTCCATAGTTTGGGGCGAAGTTGGCCGCTACATCGGTATACTTGTATCTCTCCACCTTCTTTGTCGGGAATCCCTGTGCCTCAAATACATGAAATGCATGGTCACGTACACGATTCATGACCTCGCAGCTCTTTGCCTTGATAGTGTCTGATGCCGACGTGTATAGTTGTATGTATTGGTTTTCCGCATTCATGCCAACTCCATTTTTATCCAGTCAAATCCCTTGTCTTCTATCTGCTGAGCAAGTTCTGGTCCACCAGTCTTCACGATATGACCATCAAGGAGTACATGTACGATGTCAGGCTTGATATAGTCGAGCAGACGCTGGTAGTGCGTGATGACCATTGCGCTTGTCTTGTCGGTACGGAGCTTGTTGAATCCCTCTGCTACTATACGCAGAGCGTCCACATCAAGTCCCGAGTCCGTCTCGTCAAGTATGCAGAAGGTCGGCTCGAGCATTGCCATCTGGAATATCTCGTTGCGCTTCTTCTCTCCTCCGGAGAAGCCTTCATTGACAGAACGATTCATGAGCTTGTTGTCTATCTCGACAAGCTTACGTTTCTCACGCATGAGTTTGAGGAAGTCAGTAGACTTGAGAGGCTCTTCGCCTCGTGCCTGACGTCGTGCGTTGACTGCCGCACGCATAAAGTTGACCATGCTCACGCCTGGTATCTCTATTGGTTGCTGAAATGACATAAAGACACCAGCATGTGCACGTTCTTCTGGTCGCATCGCAAGCAGGTCCTGCCCGTCCATCATGATGCTTCCCTCTGTGACCTCGTATGCGGGATGTCCCACGATGACATTGGAGAGTGTACTCTTGCCTGCACCGTTGCTGCCCTTGTGTGCATGTATCTCACCATCGTTGATAGTGAGATTGACTCCCCTTAATATCTCTTTGCCACCAACGGTGGCATGCAAATTCTTTATTTGTAACATTGTATGTGTGTATATATAGCCTGAAGTGTAGTGTGTGATTATCCTACCGAGCCCTCGAGGCTTACGCTGAGTAGCTTCTGCGCCTCTACGGCAAACTCCATAGGCAGTTTATTGATGACATCCTTGGCATATCCATTGACTATCAGTCCTACAGCCTCTTCGGTCGAGATGCCTCGCTGATTGCAATAGTACAACTGGTCTTCGCTTATCTTAGACGTTGTCGCCTCGTGTTCGACGGTAGCTGTATTGTTGCGGATGTCCATGTATGGAAATGTGTGTGCACCGCATTCTGAACCTAACAGCAGGGAGTCGCAAGATGAATAGTTGCGGGCTCCTTCGGCATGTGGCGCTACTCTGACAAGTCCTCGGTATGAGTTCTCGCTCTTGCCTGCAGATATACCCTTGCTTATGATCGTGCTTTTGGTATTCTTGCCAATATGTATCATCTTCGTACCTGTGTCTGCCTGCTGGTAGTTGTTGGTTACGGCTACAGAATAAAACTCGGCCTGTGCTCCATCGCCACGCAATACACAACTTGGGTACTTCCACGTGATGGCAGAACCTGTCTCGACCTGTGTCCATGACAGTTTGCTGTTGACTCCACGCAGATCGCCACGCTTTGTCACAAGATTGAGCACTCCGCCTCTTCCTTCGCTATCGCCAGGGTACCAGTTTTGTACAGTCGAATACTTGACCTCGGCATTGTCCATCACTACTATCTCGACGATGGCTGCATGAAGCTGATTTTCGTCTCGCATAGGTGCGGTACAACCCTCGAGGTAGCTTACGTATGAGCCTTCTTCGCATACGATAAGGGTGCGTTCGAACTGACCTGTGTTGCGGGCATTGATACGAAAGTAAGTGGAAAGTTCCATTGGACATCGTGTATTCTTTGGAATGAACACGAAGGAGCCATCAGAAAAGACTGCGGAATTGAGCGCCGCAAAGTAATTGTCTTTAGGAGGCACAACACTGCCAAGATACTGCTGTACAAGGTCTGGATGTGTCTTGACTGCTTCGGATATACTGCAGAAGATGATATTCTTCTCCGCAAGTTTCTCCTTAAACGTAGTCTTGATAGATACCGAGTCCATCACCGCATCGACCGCTGTACCACTAAGTGCCAGTCGCTCCTCGAGAGGTATGCCAAGTTTGTCGAAAGTCTTCATCAGCTCAGGGTCAATCTCCTTGTTGCCGTCACCTTCCTTTTTCTTACTTGCCGTAGGGTCTGCGTAGTATGATATTGCCTGATAGTCTATCTCTGGCATATTGAGGTGTCCCCACGTTGGCTGACACATAGTGAGCCAATGGTGATACGCATTAATACGGAATTGGAGAAGCCACTCTGGCTCCTCCTTCTTCTTCGATATAAGGCGAATCACATCTTCGTTGAGACCCTTGTCTATTATCTCAGTCTGTACAGATGTGGTGAAGCCGAACTCATATTTCTTCTCCGCCACATCACGTACAAACTCATTGTTGTCGTTTGTCATCTTATTGATGTATAATGCACGATGCGTAATGCACAATGCACAATTCATAATGTATAATATTATGTATAGCTAACACATACGTATGTATTCATACGCGTCTATATATACTACACATAAAGAGCAGACTTTGTTTGTCTCAAAAGGTGGTAATGTGCACGCTCTCTTAGAGTTTCTGCTTAACCTTAACCTCTGTATATGTTTCAAGTATATCGCCTTCACGCAAGTCGTTGTAGTTGACGATAGAGATACCACACTCGAAGTCACGAGATACCTCCTTGACATCTTCCTTATATCTCTTGAGGGCGTTGATCTCACCTGTATGGACTACTATACCGTCACGTATGACACGTATCTTGTCCGAACGGTGTACGCGTCCGTCAGTGACAAATGCACCGGCAACGGTACCGACTTTTGTAATCTTGTATACGGCACGTACTTCAACGGTAGCTGTATTCTCCTCCTTGACTACAGGAGCAAGCATACCTTCCATTGCGTCCTTGATCTCCTCGATAGTATCGTAGATGATAGAGTAGAGACGAATGTCGACACCTGCCTGGTCTGCAAGACGCCTTGCTGCTGCTGATGGTCGTACCTGGAATCCGATGATGATGGCATCTGATGCCTCTGCAAGTGTCACATCGCTCTCCGAAATCTGTCCCACCGCCTTGTGAATGACATTGACCTGAATCTTCTCTGTAGAGAGCTTGATGAGAGAGTCGCTGAGTGCCTCGATAGAACCGTCGACGTCACCCTTGACGATAAGGTTGAGTTCCTTGAAGTCTCCAAGAGCAATACGACGTCCAATCTCGTTGAGGTCGACACGCTTTAGTGTACGAAGGCCCTGCTCGCGCTTAAGCTGCTGACGCTTGTTGGCAACTTCACGTGCTTCCTGCTCCGAATCCATCACATGGAATGTATCACCCGCTGTTGGTGCTCCATCAAGTCCGAGTATCACTGCTGGCTCTGCTGGAAGTGCCTGCTTGATACGCTGACCACGCTCGTTGAACATCGCCTTGATCTTACCATAATGTGTACCTGCAAGTACTACATCACCCTGCTTGAGGGTACCGTTTTGTACAAGTATTGTGGCAACATATCCACGTCCCTTGTCAAGTGTACTCTCAATGATTGAACCTGTAGCATTGCGGTTAGGATTGGCCTTGAGGTCAAGCATTTCTGCCTCGAGGAGAACCTTCTCCATGAGTTCGTCAACGCCAATACCCTTCTTAGCACTTATATCCTGGCTCTGGTACTTACCGCCCCACTCCTCTACGAGATAGTTCATTGCACCAAGCTGCTCCTTGATCTTGTCTGGATTTGCACCTGGCTTATCAACCTTATTGATGGCAAATACCATTGGCACATTAGCCGCAACAGCATGACTGATGGCTTCCTTGGTCTGTGGCATCACGTCGTCATCGGCAGCGATGATGATGATGGCGATGTCCGTAACCTTAGCACCACGAGCACGCATGGCTGTAAATGC
>JAZLKQ010000036.1:0-5883 GCA_045597745.1 Bacteroidaceae bacterium
TCAGACGGTCGTAAGTTCTTTTCCAAATTTTCATGCCTTCAGTTTACCAATTATATAATTCAATATCGCCTTATTCATTATTTGCATACCGTCACCAGGATTTTCTCTCAGGGTCTCGTGAACTTGCTGAAGAAGAATATCCGCCCAGTGAATAGCGTCTGCATCCGTAATATCGTCTATATTCACAAATGTCGTCTTTCGCCTTATAATTATCTCCTTAAGGGCACGACGAAGAAGGTTGCGAACCAATGTGTGGTTTACGTCTTCAGGAAGCTGACTGACAATCTGTACACGCATACGGATGTCGCCATGTTTGTCAGACCAAATAGTCGTAAATTTATATCCCCCATTCAGCAGGGTTGCATACGGACTCCATCTTGTCTTGGGTGGATTTAGGAACGTTGGTGAAGAAGTCGATGCCAGTGATGCGCTCTACGTCATCGACAGACTTTGCATAGTGGCGTACATCGTAGTTGCCTGCATTGTTGGGATAGATAAATCCGATGGCTTTAGGCTTTTTGCCATTCATGAACACTACCTTGAAGAATGCGTCTGGTACGGATATGCGCTTCTTGCCTCGTCCTATGGTACGTGGAGTATCGGTCTTGAATATTGGACCACATGCTATGTATACTCCAGCTTCATAATCTTTTGCCCAGTTGCGACAGAGCATCTCAAGGTCATTCCAGTCGCCAGAATTGAGAGAATGATTTTGAGGACACATGTTTGACATGTAGAAACTTTCGTTCATAGCATCGATGCTGTAACGATTGTCTGCAGCAGGGCACATGTGGCCACGGTCATATCCGGAGCTGAAGTAGTCGTTGGGGTCGACTCTATATTGCTGTTCAATATCAGGGTCTGGCAGAAACTCGTTGGTGCGCTTTACGCCTCCCTTCAGACGTTCTCCTGTGAGGTACCATGCCACATAGTTAGGGCATAGGGTAGTGGTGTTGAACGATAAGACGTATGAGTCGCGGTATATTATCTTCTCTGGTTTGCCCTTGATCTTAGCAGGCATCTCGTACTTCTTCTTATCCTTGCGGTATGTATTCTTTCCGTTAGAAGCCTTGTCACGTCTGTCATTTTGAGATGAATGGCTCTTGCTGTTGTCGGAATACCTGCTGTTGTATGGCCTGCTGTCTTGGTTGATGCCAAACTCGTTGCAACCCTTTCCGGTAGTTATCAATGTGATGGTGAGTGCAATCCATGTGAAGATATTGTGGCGTACGAGTGTAATCATGTATTTGGTGTATTGCTAATTTTGTGGGTTGTATAATCTAAAATTATTGAATAATGGTGCTTTTTGTGTGAGTTGTCATTAGGAAATGAAATAAATTGCATATCTTTGCAATGCAAATCACGCAATATAGTGTGATGCCGGATTGGCTCAGTTGGTAGAGCGCCGCATTCGTAATGCGTAGGTCGCGGGTTCGAGTCCCGCATCCGGCTCATCATTGTGTGTGCATATTATGCTTTACCATTGATATACTGAGCTATGCATGTTCTTTTCCAAACGATAGCTCGTTATTTCTCTTTCTTATCATTTATTAGCGACTGAAGACGTGGTGAATACCACTCCCTCGTGTCGCCTCCCTCTACAGAGTAGATGAAGTATGCCATGAGCTCGGGATGGCTCTGCAATACTCGCTTTGCTTCATCCAGTCCCAGCACCATGAATGACGTAGCGTATGCGTCGGCTGTGGCGCAGTCGGCTGCAAGCACCGTGGACGAGAGTATGCTGTGCTGTACTGGGTGTCCTGTGCGTGGATCGATAGTGTGCGCATAGCGTTTGTTGTCCTTCTCGTAGAAGTTGCGGTAATTGCCCGATGTCGCCATCGAAATGTTAGTGACATTGAGTACCTGCTGTATCTCGGAAGAGCTGCCGGTAGGGTCGTCTACTGGTTTGTTGATACCAATGCGCCACTCTTTGCCCTTAGGATTGGTACCACGCACTCTGACTTCTCCTCCAATCTCAACCATGTAGTCGGTGATGCCCTTAGACTCGAAGTATTTGCCTACAGCGTCCACACCGTATCCCTTGGCTATAGCGCTGCAGTCGAGCATTGTGCGGCCGTCGGTCTTGCGTATGGTATCGCTTTCGAGGTACACTTTGTCTATACCGACAAACTGTAGCAAACTATCTATTGTACTGTCATTGACATCTTGCATGTGCTTGAATCCGAATCCCCATGCGTTAACAAGCGGAGCTACCGTGATGTCAAATGCACCGTTGGTTTGAGATGATATGTCTTTTGCAAGAAGAAATACCTCCTTGAAGCGTGCGTCGACCTTCATGGATGTGTTGTTGTTGATGGCTGTGATGACAGACTCCTTGTTGAATGGTGAGAGTGAGCGGTCGACCTCAGCAAGCACTTGCTTGATACTGTCGTTCAGTGGTGATGCATACTTATAGGTGATATGGTATATGGTGCCGAAGACTTCTCCCTGTGCCTGCTGACACTCGTTGTCATGCCATGTAGAAGTGCTGCTGATGTTGTCCTTAGGACCATGGTATGAAGGGGCGGCGTAGTATGTACCCGCTATGAGGAGTAGGGCAAGTGGTATGTGCCACCAGTGCATCTTGTGCTTCTGAGCGGGCTTGTCGTATTGCTCGTTTATCTTTGATATTAATGACATGTGTGCATATGATTATTGATGATGAATATTATATATGAATATTGTCTCTACAATCCATATAGGTGTTCGACAAGTATCTTGACACCTATTAATATAAGTATAATACCTCCGACTATATTGGCAGGAAACTTGAACCGCTTCCCAATCGTTATGCCTATCTGGTATCCGACGAAGGACAATAGGGTAGATGTGGCTCCAATAATGAGTATCGGTGACAGTATGTCGATGAATGTGCGAAGTCCCATGCATGTGAATGATACTCCCACAGCAAGAGCATCTATGCTTGTCGCTATGGACAGGGTGATGATGGTTGTCAGCTTCGTCGGGTTGAAGGTGCGTTCTTCTTCTGGCTTAAGTTCCTCCTGTATCATCTTACCTCCAATATATGCCAGCAGGGCAAATGCTATCCAATGGTCATAGCTCTCGATGTAGTCGCCTATGTATACTGTTGCTATCCATCCAATGACAGGCATCATGCCCTGAAAGAATCCAAAGCATATAGCCATGGTAATAATGCATCTCGGTATGAACTTCTTGAGCGAAAGTCCAGATGCGATGCTCACCGAAAAGCAATCCATCGCTAACGCTACTGCAAAAAATATCTGTTCAACTATGCTCATGTGCATTACAATAGATAGAGGTGATGATAAAATACTATAAACTATGCATTGACAATGCTAAGGAATCACGACTGCCTTCTCTGTCATGACTTGGGTAGAGTCGATGCTGACGGAGTCTGAAGGGGTTTTGTCATCAACAGGCTGAATATCACCGATGACAACTTTGCTTCTCTTCTTGTGAGATTTGTTCTTTCCCCAATTAAGGTCAAATATGAGATTGTATGTTGCGCCCCAGCAATCAGAACTGGTAGTGGTGCCATATCCTGGTATATAGTATGCCTTGCCGATGTCATTGTTGGTAGATGCCAACTCTCGCTTATATCGTATGCTCCATCCCATGTGAAGATTGCGCCATATCTTGACCTGGACACCAAGCGCCAGTTCTGCCCAATGGCTGTTGGACGATACCCCCTTGTAGCTGAACGGTGCAGCTCCTCCCCATATTGGGTCAGTCATGTCAGGCCCGTCATAGTCGTACTTAAATGTCGAGAATCCGTATCTAAGTCCAAAGAAAAGTCTGTTCTCCTGAAACTTGTCCTTGAGCAGATTGATGTCACATCCTAATCTGACAAATGGTGCGGATGTCTTGTAGTGTACGTTGGTGTTGAAATCTGTGTCGTCGTACATACCGTATCCCATCTCAGCAACAGGGAAGTATGTGTTGAGGAGATTTAATCTGAGAGATGCTTCAAATGTGCCGTATTTGGAGAATGCGTATGTGATAGGATTGAAAACATCTACAGCAAAGGTGAATCCCTGGAAGAAGACCATCTTCTGTTCTTCTTCTATTACAGCGATGTATTTGGTAGGCTTGGGAGCTTGATTGTCAGACGCATTGTTGTCCTGACCATAAGACATCAGCGTACAGCAGATGAGCGCCACCATGATGGCGAACACCCTATGATAGTAATGCATGATATTTGTCTTACTGAACAACTCCATTGAAGAATATCTTGATGTTTTCATTGCCGTCATAATTAACCTTTGGGTTGGATATCTCCACGTGGTCAATGCCTGCCTCCGTAGATGTTATGTCCATCAGAGTGTGAAATCTATATGAACCACACTCTGGAAGATCTATATGAGGATAGCTCTTGTGTGACAATATGATGGTGTCTTTGGAAGATATCGTGGTGTATGAGAATATGATGGTATCTTTCTCATGATAATATCCCATAGGTATGCTAACACTACTGCGTGATGAAGTGGAATTGACAAGTACCGTGTCCCTCCTTGTCTCAGTTACTGACTCCATATATCCCTCTTCCACAAGGCTTGGGTTAGGTCGGTCGAGTGTAATCGTTGGCGATCCTAATCTGCGGTAGACATATACAGTCTTGTAGCCGGGCAAAAGGGTGGATATAGTAAAGGGACTTGTGTAACTGATTGGGGTACCTTCACTATCATAGAAACGATAGTTACATCCAACAAAGTTCTCTAAAGGACAGTTGTTGGAAGAGCAAGCAGCCATGATGGACACCACGACTGCTATGAGTGCTGCTTTATATGCGGCTTTCTTGTCTGTCATTTATCAAATAGTTTTTTCCACCTGATACTTGTTTCTTTCCTGCGAATTGCGACTGATAAGTTCGGCGAGGAATCCTCCGATGAATAACTGTGACCCTAATATGATCATGGTCAAAGATATGTAGAAGTAAGGAGAATCTGTGACAAGTATATAGTGGTTGCCACTGTACATAGCAACAAGTTTGATGACGCCAACACAAATGGCAGATATTACTCCCAGTATAAATATGATGGTGCCTGCAAGACCAAATACATGCATCGGCTGTACTCCATAGCTTGACAGAAACCACAATGAGAGGAGGTCAAGATATCCGTTGACAAATCTGTCCAGACCAAACTTTGTTGTGCCATATTTGCGTGCCTGATGATGTACAACCTTCTCCCCAATCTTGTTAAATCCAGCATTCTTTGCCAGATATGGGATGTAGCGATGCATTTCTCCATACACCTCAATGGTCTTTATGACCTCACTACGGTAAGCCTTTAAGCCACAGTTGAAGTCATGAAGATTCTTTATACCAGATACCTTTCTTGCTGTTGCATTGAAGAGTTTGGTAGGGATGGTCTTGGAGAGAGGATCGTATCTCTTTTGCTTGTATCCACTCACGAGGTCATAGTCTTCCTCTGTTATCATACGATAGAGTTCTGGTATCTCGTCAGGGCTATCCTGCAAGTCGGCGTCCATGGTAATGACGACATCGCCCTTTGCCTGTTCGAAGCCATGAAAGAGTGCAGGGCTTTTGCCATAGTTTCGTCTAAACTTTATACCATGTACTTCAGGGTTGCTGGCGGCGAGACGTTCTATCACGTCCCATGACTTGTCAGTAGATCCGTCATTAACAAATATGATCTCATAAGTGAAATGGTTTGCTTCCATCACTCGCTTTATCCATGCATGAAGCTCTGGTAATGATTCGTCTTCATTGTATAAAGGTACTACTACTGAAATATCCATGATAATGTTGTTGTTATGCTCTTGTTATTATTGTTAATCATGGGAAGGTGTCTCTCGATATAGCCTCCTCGTGAGTAATTATTGTTTAGTCTCATTATATACTTTAATCTTCATCGTTGCCACGAAAGCAGTTGGAATAAG